>CAMVTS010000039.1 GCA_947170465.1 uncultured Clostridia bacterium | reverse complement strand
ATTGACCGGTGCCTGTTCCTCCGGCTGTGGATTGACCGGTGCCTGTTCCTCCGGCTGAGAATTGACCGGCGCCTGTTCCTCCGGCTGTGGGACTTCCGGTCTGACCGGAGCGCCGCATTTCATGCAGAATTTATCTGTATCATTGAGTTTGTTACCGCATTTTTCACAAAACATACCTTTCTCTCCTATCGAATCATGTCAAGGCAATACCGCATAATTTAGGTGTGCGGATTGCGCAGTAAGATTTTTCGTCAGGTTGGACAAAAAATCGAGGTAAGGCTGACGCCTTGCCGAGACTTTTTTGGGCAACATGACGGAACAATATTCAAGCAAGGCGTGCGCCGCAAATTGTGCGGTGTTGCCTTAATTATATTGTATAAAAAACGCGCTGCAAAGTCAATGTGTGCGCTCACCAAAGAAATCGCTGACCGCTTGTCGGTTTTGCCCAAATTTGAAATGTAAAAAGGAGAGCGGCGTGCGCTCTCCCTGATGAATTAATTCTTTTTGCTGCTGAGTGAAAATTTGGATTCGGTTCCCTTCATCAGCTTGGTGAAATTCTCGTGATGACGGAGTATGACCAGCGCCGCCGCCGCGATGGCGAGCAGCTCCACCCAGATACTCTGCGGCTGGAGAAAGGCGAGCACAATCGGGCAAACCAGCGCCGCCGAACACGAAGCGACGGACATATATTTGACGGTGAACAGGATAATCAGGAACACACCCGTTGCCACAAGCGCCATGCGCCAGTCGACAAACCAGATGGTCGCGAAGCCGGCGAGAAAACCCTTGCCGCCCTTGAACTTATACCATATCGGAAAGCAGTGTCCGAGCATAGCGCAGAGTCCGGAGAACTGTGCGCCAAACTGCCAGAGGCCGAAGTTTTCCTTCATCACCAAGGCGGTAATGAACACCGGCACGGCGGTTTTAAAAACGTCAAAAACCAGTACCAGCCAGGTGACAACGCCGTTGCCGTAGACGCGCTTATAATTGGTAAAGCCCGGATTTTTGCTGCCGAACTGACGGATATCCTCGTGATGGAACAGCCTGGACGCGAGAAGCGCGCCGTTGACGCCGCCCAGCAGGTAGGAAACCACGCCCGAAATGATGAGAATAATCGCCATCATACGCTGAACCTTTCGCAGCTCTTGCCCCAGCAGAAAATAGCCAGCGCGTCAGCGCCGATAGATGCGCCGATAATCGGACCAATGTAGCCCATCTCAATCTTGCAGCCGGGGATTTTCTCGCTGAGCATCTTGGCGATTTCCTCCGCTTCCTCCGGAGCGTCGGAATGGAGCACATAAATAAACTGATTCTCCGGCTCCAGAATGCCGTCAGCGGTCAGGTTGACAATCTCCTCAATGGAGTTGAGTCTGCCCTTGACCTTCTTGATGGCAACGTTGTCGCCGTTTTTGTCGGAAATGAGAATCGGCTTTACGCCCAGCAGGTTGCCGAAGAAAGCGGAGCTTGCCTTGACTCTGCCTGCCGCCTTGAGCGCGTTGAGGTTGTGAACGGTGACAAACTGGTTGACGTTGTTCTTCACGCGGTCGAGCTCGTCGGCGATTTCCTTGGCGCTCATGCCCTTGTCGCGCAGCTCAGCGCCCTTGACCGCCACCTGACCTTCGCCGCCGCTGGCGTTGAGGGAATCCACCACGTAAATCTGCGCGTCGGGATAGCTTTTGAGCAAATCCTTTGCGACGACCTCAGCGGTATGGACAGAACCGGAAAGCTTGGAGGAACAGCCGATATACACAATGTCATAGCCCTGCTCCAGATACTCCTTGAAGCCTCTCTCAAACTCGTTCGCCGGAACCTGCGTCGTGGTTACGCGGTTGCCGTCGCGGATAGTATCGTACAACTCCTTGGGGCTGTAGAATTCCCAGTCAAGGCTGGCAACGGTTTCTTTGCCCTCGCGGACAGTATTCATTCTCAGATAATCAATATCAAATCTGTCACGCAGCTCCCTGGTAAGGTCGGAGCAGGAATCGGTTAAAATTTTGACCTTTCTCATGACGAAAAACTCCTTATTCTAAGATAATAATATAATCATAAATCGGCTGACCGCCGTCAATCATGACGATTTCGGTACGGCGGTAGGAAGCGGAAAGCGCCTTGTGTAGCTGCTTGCTCTCCTCAGCAGTCACGCTTTCTCCGCAGCAGACGAGCATGATGTCGTAGCGTCCGGCGTTCATTTTTTCGGCAAGCACCGTCGCCGCCTGTGCGCGGTCGGGGCTATCGATATAAATGGTGTCACCGACGAAGCCGATATAATCGTCCTTGCGGACGCTTACGCCGTCCATCTCGGTATCGCGGACAGCGCGTGAAACCGTTCCGGTCACCACATCTGCGATAATCTCCTCCAGCTGGGCGATAATCTCGTCGGTGCCGCCTGCGTCGGTATCAAGCATGGAAATCGCGGCGTAGCCTTCGCCGATGGTCTTGCTGTTCACGACGCGCACGTCGGAGCCGCTGTAAATCTCCGCCGCCTGCTTGGCGGTCATGATAATATTGGAATTGTTGGGAAATACAAAAATCACGTCGGCGTTGATTTCCTCAAACGCCGCAATCAGTTCTTCGGCGGACGGATTCATGCTCTGACCGCCGTCAACCACGACGTCGCAGCCAAGGGACTTGAAGGTTTCCTTGATACCGTCTCCGGCGGCGACGCTGACAATGCCGTAGGGCTTGCGCGGCTTTTCGACCTTGGAACGGAAGCTGCTGCCGCCATGCGCCTCGTTGTGCTGAAGCGTCATATTCTCGACCTTCAT
Organism: uncultured Clostridia bacterium; assembly: GCA_947170465.1. Classification (GTDB taxonomy): domain Bacteria; phylum Bacillota; class Clostridia; order Oscillospirales; family Acutalibacteraceae; genus Ruminococcoides. The sequence continues at coordinate 21,860 of CAMVTS010000039.1, read as the reverse complement.
GGTGAGAAACTCGCCGAACTGCTGCACGTAGTTAAACACGTCGCCGGGCTTTCTGGTGTGGACATGCACCTTGACAATCGTGCCCTCGCGGAAGCAAACCACCGAATCGCCGACGCTGTTGAGCCAGTCAATCAGCGCGTCAAGGTCAAATTTGTCCAAATCGACCTTGGCTCTCTGCAAACGGAGCAGAAATTCGGTGCAGTAGCCGAATTCGAGCACGCTGTCCTCGGTAAAGGCGTTGAGGTCGACGTTTTTGCGGCTGCCGTGGGTTTCAGCAGCAATTGTCACACCGCCGGAAAGCGCCTGCTGCATACCTTCAACAATATAGACCAGACCGGCGCCGCCGCTGTCGACAACGCCTGCCTCCCTGAGCACATCGAGCAAATCGGGCGTGCGCTCCAGAGAGCGGCAAAGCTCATAATGAAAATCTTCAAAATAGGTTTCAAAGGTGCTCGCGCCGGAAATACGCGTACCGGCATAGCGAACCGCGTCGCTGTAGACGGTGAGAATCGTACCCTCTACCGGAACCGCTACCGCGCTGTAGGATTCCTTCACGCCGCTTTCCATCGCCTTGTGAAAGGCGCGTAAATCGGCGGCTTCAACCCCCTCAAGCCCTCTGCCGATACCGGCAAAGATGCGCGAGAGAATCACGCCGCTGTTGCCTCTTGCGCCGAGAAGCATACCGTTGGCGGCACGCTTGGCGGTATCGCCCAGGTGCTCGCTTTGCTCAGCGAGCGCCACAACGCCCGCGTCAATGGTCATAAACATATTGTCGCCGGTGTCGCCGTCGGGAATCGGGAACACATTGAGGTCGTTGACCTCCTTGATATGGTTTTTCAGGGAGGCAGCGCCATTGGTTATCATCGCGGCGTACAATACGCCGTTTAAGGTTGTCGTTTGCATAGTGTCTCCTTTTTGTGTCAGTCTCAAACATTCCTATTATAACACAACCTTCTCGGTTTTTCTACATTTTTATACTTTTTTCTTTAGGCAAATTATCCAAAGTGTGGGAGTAATTGACTTTTACCGGTCAACAGTGTAGAATAAAGGAAAAGGAGGCGTTACTATGCCAGATGACAAATGGGAAGAATTTGAGGATATTTCCGTCTACTCCGACACAGGAACAAGACGCGGATGGAAGGTCGCAGTGATTATCCTGTCTGTGCTGGTTGTTTTGCTGCTTGCCGGACTGGCACTGCTGCTCTTTGGCGGAAAGCTCGGCATCAACCTTCTGCCAACGGAACCGACCACAGCGCCGACAACGCAGGCAGTCACCTCCGAACCGGCAACAACGCAGCCTGTTACAACAGAACCCGTTCCCGCACAGGTACCCAACGTCATCGGTATGAACGCGCGGGACGCCTACGACGACCTGAACGCCGCCGGTGTGAAATACACCATTCAGCGCGAATACAGCGACACCGTCGCCGCCGAATATGTCATCAGCCAATCGCCCACAGAGGGCACCATCAACGCCGGCCAGAAGGTCATGCTCTACATCTCCAAGGGTCCGGAAAAACCGGCTCCCACGGCGGCACCTGCGACAGAGGCGACTAAAAAGAGCGACAAGCAAAGCAGTTCCTCCTCCGGTCACTATGTTCTGGACGGCTCCGACAGCCGCCTTGTTCAGAAAAGCGAGCTGAGCGGCATGAGCGAAAAGGAGCTGACGCTCGCACTCAACGAAATCTACGCCAGACACGGCAGACGGTTCAAATCCACCGAGCTGCAACAGTATTTTGACGCGCAGTCGTGGTATCGCGGCACCATCTCGCCCGAGCGCTTCGATGACAATGTGCTCACGGAAATTGAAGAAGCCAACGTCAGGACAATTCTCGCCGTCATGGCGGAAAAAGGCTATCGTTAAGAAAAAGGGTTCGGCACACGCCGAACCCTTTGCTGCGTCTTATACTATTTTCTGATAAAACGCTTTCAAACAAGTGTTTTATTAGTTGATAGTATTATTCCATTTCATGGATTTCCGTGGCGGAGCATCTGGTATACTTGCAGTCGTTATAGGTCAGATTGCTGTCTTTAACCGTGTATTTATAGCTGATTTTCTGCTCACCGTCCATGTCATACGTGCCATTGACAACACCATCCTTGGCGCTGTAGGTGTAAAAAGTGAAGCTCATTCCCTTTTGCAGCTCATACATCACGCCGCTCCGGTCAAAATAAAGATAGCCGCCGGATTCATCCTGCCATGCGCCGAGGAGCGTTTCGTCTATATCGCCTTTTTCGGCTGACGGCACGCAGGAATCGTTCTCCTGCTTTGTCAGCGTTGTGGTATCGCCGGACTTCTTGTTTTTGAGGGTGATTGTCTTTTTGTCGCCGGAGATTTCGTAAGTGTACTCACCGTTGATACCGAACATCATCTGCGCGGTAAAGCTCTTGCTTTCCGGCTTGAGCTGGTATTTCTGCAAATACCCCATGGTGCCGATAATCAGCCGCGCGGTATTCTTGCCGTCAAACTGATAGACAAAGTTTTTGTACTGAGCGCCGGCGCCGTCTGTGATTTTCCAGGCGCCGGTAAAATCGTCGCCATTTTCCTGAAACGGCGTAAGCGATTTCAGGTCAATGGTTTTCACAAGCTCCTGCGCAGCGGTTGACGGCGCAGTTGTCTGTACCGCGGCCGTCGCCGGAACGGACGGGTTTTGGGAACCGTTGCTGCAGCCGGCAAAAGAAACTGCCATGCCGGCTGCCAGAATTGCGGAAAGTAATTTAATATAAAATCTCATAAGTCATTCTCCAATAAAGTGATATATTTTATTTTAATATGGAATGGAGAAAATGTCAATATCGAGAAAAACCGCAAAATTACGGATTTTTTGCAAATTTGAGGTTGCCAAACCCTCAAGCGTTTGTTATAATAAAAGGTAAATTAACGAAACAGAGAATGGAGGAGAACAATGCTGAATACCAATTACAATGACAAATTCGGCAAGGAAGGACTCACCTTTGACGACGTTCTGCTGGTTCCCGGCGAATCCGATGTAGAACCCAAGAACGTTGATGTGTCCACCAATCTGACCAAGACAATCCGTCTGAACACACCGCTGATGACGGCGGCGATGGATACCGTCACAGAAACGGAGATGGCAATCGCAATCGCGCGCGAAGGCGGCGTGGGCATTATCCACAAGAACATGCCCATCGAAAAGCAGGCTGACATGGTTGACCGCGTTAAGAGAAGCGAGAACGGCGTTATTGTCAATCCGTTTTTCCTCTCGCCTGAGAACACTGTCAAAGACGCGGACGAACTGATGGGAAAGTACAAGATTTCCGGCGTTCCGATTTGCCGTGACGGCAAGCTGATTGGTATCATCACCAACCGCGACATGCGCTTTATGACAGCCGCGGACTTTGCGCAGCCGATCGCTTCGGTCATGACGCAGGAAAACCTCGTCACCGCACCTGTCGGCACCACCTTGTTACAGGCGCAGGATATCCTCCGTCAGCACAAAATCGAAAAACTCCCCATCGTTGACAACAACGGCAACCTCAAGGGCTTAATCACCATCAAGGACATTGAAAAGAGCGTGCAGTATCCCAATTCCGCGCGTGACGATAAGGGCAGACTCCTTTGCGGCGCTGCTATCGGCGCAACCGCCGATGTTCTCGACAGAGTGGCGGCGCTGCTCGAAGCAGGCGTAGACGTTGTTGTCCTCGACTCCGCTCACGGTCACAACTCCAACGTTGTCAATTCCGTCGCCAGAGTCAAGAAGGCTTATCCCGACCTCCAGCTCGTCGCCGGCAATATCGCTACCGCAGAAGCGGCGAAAGCGCTGATTGACGCAGGCGCCGACGCGGTTAAGGTTGGTATCGGTCCCGGCTCTATCTGCACCACCAGAATCGTCGCCGGTATCGGCGTACCGCAGATTACCGCGATTTATGACGCGGCTTGCGAGGCTTCCAAGTCCGGTATTCCGGTTATCGCAGACGGCGGCATCAAGTACAGCGGCGATATCGTCAAGGCGCTTGCCGCAGGCGGCAGCGTCGTCATGGTCGGCTCGCTCGTTGCCGGATGCGAGGAAAGCCCCGGAGACAAGGAAATCTATCAGGGCAGGCAGTTCAAGGTATACCGCGGCATGGGCAGTCTCGGCGCCATGGGCAAGGGCAGCGCCGACCGCTACTTCCAGGCAAGCAACCGCAAGTACGTTCCCGAAGGCGTTGAAGGCCGCGTACCCTACAAGGGAATGCTCTCCGACACCGTTTACCAGATGATGGGCGGTCTCAAGGCAGGTATGGGCTACACCGGCTGCGCCACCATTCAGGAGCTGCACCAGAAAGCGCACTTCGTCCGCATTTCCGGCGCAGGTCTGAGAGAAAGCCACCCGCATGATATCCAGATTACCAAGGAAGCACCCAACTATTCCTATAACGTCAACTGATTCAAAGGCTCCCGCAATCGGGAGCCTTTACTATATTCACAATTTTTCTGTCAAATCGCAAAATATTTTGTTGCGTTATTCCGCTTTTTGTGTTATGATGAATATGTAAAATTTTAACACAGGGAGTGTTGTATTATGTATCGTTTAGGCATTGACCTTGGCGGCACCAACATTGTCGCCGGCGTTGTAGATGAAGAATACAAGATTATTGCGAAAGCGTCCTGCAAGACCAACGTGCCGCGTCCGGAAAGTGAAATCTGTGACAGCATGGCAGAGGTGGCGGTTAAGGCTTGCGAAAAAGCCGGTATCAGCATGGACAAGGTGGAAAGCATCGGTATCGGCGTCCCCGGTGCGGTGAATCCCAAAACCGGCGTGATTGAGTATTCCGCAAACCTGTTCTTCCATAACTGGGAGGTCGTCAAGATGATGAACGAGCGCCTCGGCAAGAAGGTGCTCATTGAGAACGACGCAAACGCGGCAGCGCTGGGCGAATATCTCGCAGGCGCGGCGAAGGGCACCAAAAACGCGATTGCGATTACCCTTGGCACCGGCGTTGGCGGCGGTATCATCATCAACGGCAAGATTTACAGCGGCTCCAACTTCGCAGGCGCTGAGCTGGGCCACATGGTTATCGTCAAGGACGGCAAGGAATGTGGCTGCGGCAGAAAAGGCTGCTGGGAAGCATATTCCTCCGCTACCGGTCTGATCAACATGACCAAGGCGAAGATTCTCTCCGAAAAGCTCGATTACAGCTATATGCTCAAGCTCGCTGACGGCGACATCAACAAGGTCAACGGCAAGACTGCGTTTGACGCGGCAGCCTCCGGCGATTCCGACGCGCAGGAGGTGCTCAACGAGTACTTCAGCTACCTCGCAACCGGTCTGGTCAACATCATCAACATCTTCCAGCCCGACGTGCTCTGCATCGGCGGCGGTATTTCCAACCAGGGCGAGAACCTGCTCCGTCCGCTGAGAAAGATTATTGAGGAAGAGCGCTACACCAAGCATAACGACAAGCAGACAGTGCTCTGCACCTGCTCACTCGCGAACGACGCCGGCATTATCGGCGCGGCGTTCCTCGACTGATGACATAAAATGAAGGGTTCGGTCAGCTGACCGAACCCTTTTTTTGCAGCGAAAAAGCAGCCTCGCCGAAGCAAGACTGCTTTTTTATAAAAGTAATATTAATTACTCGTTGATAGCGATAACAGCGCCGGAGCCGACAGTTCTGCCGCCTTCACGGATAGCGAAGCGGAGACCTACCTCGATAGCGATAGGAGTAATCAGCTCAACGTCCATCTCTACGTTATCGCCGGGCATGCACATCTCAGTGCCTTCGGGAAGGGAGATGGTGCCGGTAACGTCGGTGGTTCTGAAATAGAACTGGGGACGATAGTTGTTGAAGAAAGGAGTATGACGGCCACCCTCGTCCTTGGTCAGTACGTAAACCTGGCCGCGGAACTTGGTGTGGGGATGAATGGTGCCGGGCTTAGCCAGAACCTGACCTCTTTCGATTTCGCTTCTCTGAACACCACGGAGCAGAACGCCAACGTTATCGCCGGCCTCAGCGTAATCAAGGGTCTTTCTGAACATCTCAAGACCGGTAACAACAACGGTTCTCTTCTCTTCGGTGAGACCTACGATTTCAACGGACTCAGAAGTCTTAATCTGACCTCTTTCAACTCTACCGGTAGCAACAGTACCACGGCCGGTGATGGTGAATACGTCCTCAACAGGCATCAGGAAGGGCAGGTCAGCCTTACGGTCGGGAGTCGGAATGAACTCGTCAACAGCGTCCATCAGCTTGTGGATGCACTCATACTCGGGAGCGTTGGGGTCCTTGGAGGTGCTGGTGAGAGCAAGATAAGCGGAACCCATGATGATGGGAGTATCGTCGCCGGGGAACTCATACTCGTTGAGGAGGTCACGGATCTCCATCTCTACGAGCTCGAGCAGCTCGGGATCGTCAACCTGGTCGGTCTTGTTCATGAATACAACAATGTAGGGTACGCCTACCTGACGGGAAAGCAGGATGTGCTCTCTGGTCTGGGGCATAGGACCGTCTGCAGCGGAAACAACGAGGATAGCGCCGTCCATCTGAGCAGCACCGGTGATCATGTTCTTAACGTAGTCAGCATGGCCGGGGCAGTCAACGTGAGCGTAGTGACGCTTAGCGGTCTCGTACTCAACGTGAGCGGTGTTGATGGTGATACCACGCTCTCTCTCCTCAGGAGCCTTATCGATGTTAGCGTAATCAACGAAATCAGCGTCGCCTTCGAGGTTGAGAACCTTTGTGATAGCAGCGGTAAGGGTGGTCTTGCCGTGGTCAACGTGGCCGATAGTACCAATGTTAACGTGCGGCTTATTTCTTTCGAACTTTTCTCTTGCCATTGGAAATTTCCTCCTTAGTATCTGCAAATAAAATTTACAGGTTATTTTAAACTATTGTACCAATTTTTGAAAGAAAAATCAATACTTTTTTGAATTTTTTATATGGCGTGTCAGAAACAGATTAGTCCTTCTTGTTTCTGTCGCTCATAATCTTTTCAGCGATGTTCTTGGGAACCTCGGCATAGGTGTCGGGCTCCATGACATACTGACCGCGGCCCTGGGTCTTGGAACGCATGTCGGTAGCGTAACCGAACATCTCGGAAAGCGGAACATGGGCGGTAACGCGCTGAACGCCGTTGTCAGCCTCCATGCTCTGAATCATACCACGACGGCTGTTGAGGTCGCCGATAACGTCGCCGAGGTACTCCTCGGGAGTGATAACGGAAACCTTCATGATGGGTTCGAGCAGAACCGGGTCAGCCTTCTTCATTGCGCTCTTGAACGCCATGGAACCGGCAATCTTAAACGCCATTTCAGAGGAGTCGACTTCGTGGTAGGAACCATCATACAGCTCAACCTTGACGTCTACGACATTATAGCCGGCGACAACGCCGCTGAGCATAGCGCCCTGGATACCCTGATCGACAGCGGGGATATATTCCTTCGGAATTGCGCCGCCGACAACAGAGTTGACAAACTCGTAGCCATGATCCTTGTTGGGGTACACGTTAATCTTAACGTGACCGTACTGACCTTTACCACCGGACTGACGGGCGTATTTCTCGTCCACGGAAGCCTCCTTGCGGATAGTCTCCTTGTAGGCAACCTGGGGAGCGCCGATGTTTGCCTCAACCTTGAATTCGCGGAGCAGTCTGTCTACGATAATTTCGAGGTGAAGCTCGCCCATGCCGGCGATGATGGTCTGACCGGTTTCCTCGTCGGTGTAAGCCTTGAAGGTAGGATCCTCTTCAGCGAGCTTGGCAAGCGCGATACCCATTTTCTCCTGACCTGCCTTGGTCTTGGGCTCGATAGCCACGCGGATAACAGGCTCCGGGAATTCCATGGATTCCAGGATAATCGGGTGCTTCTCGTCGCAGAGAGTATCACCGGTGGTGGTGTTCTTCAGACCGACTGCGGCGGCGATGTCACCGCTGTAGCAGCAGTCAATATCTTTTCTGTCGTTGGCGTGCATCTGCAGGATTCTTCCCATACGCTCTCTGTTGCCCTTGACAGAGTTGTAAACGGTCGTACCGGCGTCTACCTTACCGGAATAAACACGGAAGAAGCAGAGCTTACCGACAAAGGGGTCGGTCGCAATCTTGAAAGCGAGCGCCGCGAAGGGCTCGTCGTCGGAAGCAGGTCTCTCTTCCTCAGCGTCAGTCTCGGGGTTGGTACCCTTGATTGCCGGAATATCGGTAGGAGCGGGCATGTAGTCGATAACCGCGTCGAGCATCATCTGAACACCCTTGTTGCGGTAAGATGAACCGCAGGTTACGGGAACCATGGTGTTTTCGATGGTAGCCTTTCTGATTACCTTCTTGATTTCATCAATGGTAATCTCCTCACCGCCGAAGTATTTCTCCATGAGCTCCTCATCAAGCTCCGCAACGGATTCGATGAGCTTCTCGTGGTACTCGTCAGCGAGCTCTCTCATATTCTCGGGAATCTCTTCCTCGGAATAATCGGTGCCGTCCTCGTTGTGATAGATTTCAGCCTTCATTGTCACGAGGTCAATGATACCGGTGAAATCGCTCTCAGCGCCGATGGGCAGCTGAATCGGCACCGCGTTACATTTGAGTCTGTCCTTCATCATCTGGACAACATGGTAGAAATCTGCGCCCATGATGTCCATTTTATTAACGTAAACCATTCTCGGTACGCCATAGTTGTCCGCCTGACGCCATACGGTCTCGGACTGCGGCTCAACGCCGCCCTTTGCGCAAAGAACTGTGACAGAACCATCGAGAACTCTCAGGGAACGCTCAACCTCAACGGTGAAGTCAACGTGTCCGGGGGTGTCGATGATGTTGATTCTGTGTTCCTTATACTGATGCTTACTGCCTTTCCAGAAAGCGGTAGTCGCAGCAGAGGTGATGGTGATACCACGCTCTTTTTCCTGCGCCATCCAGTCCATGGTGGAGGCGCCGTCGTGGGTCTCACCAATCTTATGGTTTACGCCAGTGTAATACAGGATTCGCTCAGTAGTGGTCGTCTTACCGGCATCGATGTGCGCCATGATACCGATATTTCTGGTCTGTTCAAGTGAAACCTTTCTTGGCATAAAATCCTCCTTGTTTTTGGTCGGTTCAGCACGGCAGGAGCCGGACTGTTACCATCTGTAGTGAGCGAAAGCCTTGTTGGCTTCTGCCATCTTGTGGGTGTCCTCACGCTTCTTGAACGCGCCGCCGGCGTTGTTCACAGCGTCGAGAATCTCGCCTGCAAGTCTTTCCTTCATGGTCTTCTCACTTCTGGCTCTGGAGTAAGTGGAAATCCAACGCAGACCGAGCGTCTGACGTCTTGCGGGTCTTACTTCCATAGGAACCTGGTAAGTAGCACCGCCGACACGGCGGGCCTTTACCTCGAGAACAGGCATAACGTTTTCCATTGCCTGCTCAAAAACCTCAAGCGGGTTGTTGCCTGTCTTTTCAGCAATAATATCAAATGCGCCGTAAACAATCTTCTGGGCAACACCCTTCTTGCCGTCGTACATGATATTGTTGATCAGACGGGTTACTAATTTTGAATTATAAAGCGGATCGGGTAATACGTCACGCTTAGCAATAGAACCTCTTCTTGGCACTTTGCTTCCCTCCTTCACAATAATTGAGATATCATCGGTACTCGAAAGCGACAAACTCCCGTATGCCAACAAGACGCTCTACTATATATAGAAACGTCTGCCGCATAGCAGAACTTAATGATTTAAGTCAAGAGAGTTTTGTCAATTCCTTATTTTTTCTTAGGACGCTTTGCGCCGTACTTGGAACGGCTCTGCATACGACCATTTACACCCTGCGCATCGAGGGTACCTCTGACGATGTGGTAACGAACACCAGGGAGATCCTTTACACGTCCGCCACGAATCAGAACAACGCTGTGCTCCTGAAGGTTGTGACCAACGCCGGGGATGTAGGAACTGACTTCAATACCGTTAGAAAGTCTTACTCTGGCAATCTTTCTGAGCGCTGAGTTAGGCTTTTTGGGGGTAGCTGTCTTGACAGCGGTGCAAACGCCTCTCTTCTGGGGGGAGTTCTGGTTGATAGCAACTCTCTTTTTGGAGTTCCAGCCCTTCAGAAGTGCAGGAGCCTTTGCTTTCTTTTCAGAAACCTCTCTGCCCTTACGTACCAACTGGTTAAATGTAGGCATGTTTTTCCTCCTTTCAAGGTTATTCAGAATTGAAAAAACTTCGTGAAATTCCGGCTGTACCCCCAAAAGGGCGCAGTTATAGAATATTCCACGATTATTTATTATATACTATCCGATATCCTTTTGTCAAGGGGAAACGGGAAGAAATTTAGAGGATAGTGCGCCCTAACATTGTAGTGACAGCCCTTGTGGCTGTCATGGCAAACGAAGTAAAACTTCGTTTGCCGGGAGCCCACGAGGGGCTCCCCTACAGATTCCATTACAAGTTTATTTTAAATCAGCATTTACCTAACAACTGCCTTAGTCTTTACAACCTCGCTTTCCTGTGATACAATATATCAGTATACTAAAACATAAAAGAGGTATGAATATGGAATACAAGTTTTCTGACAGGGTTTCCAATCTGAAGCCAAGCGCGATTCGTGAGATTTTCAAGTATGCCGCCGATCCGGAGGTAGTGTCTCTCTCGGCAGGCAATCCGTCTCCTGACGCGTTTCCTGCGAAGGAAATCGCCGAAATCTCTGCGAGAGTGCTGGCGGAAAATCCCATCTCCGTGCTGCAGTACAGCGTGACGGAGGGTTACACGCCGCTGCGCAATCACATGATGGAATACATGCGCACCCGTCACAACACCGGCTCCGACGGCGACGACATCTTAATCACCACCGGCGCTCAGCAGATTATGGATCTCTGCACCAAGGCGCTTGTGAACGAGGGTGAGGTCGTGATTTGCGAAGCGCCTTCCTTCATCGGCTCGCTCAACACCTTCCGCGCCTATAACGCGAAGCTGGTCGGCGTAACCGTTGAACCCGACGGCATGAACACCGACGAGCTGGAGGAAAAGCTCAAAGCCAATCCCAACGCGAAGTTTATCTATACGATTCCGAATTTCCAGAACCCCTCCGGCGTGACCATGAGCCTTGAAAAGCGCAAAAAGGTCTACGAGCTTGCCAAGCAATACGGCGTGCTGATTCTGGAGGACAACCCCTACGGCGACCTGCGCTACAGCGGCGAGAACCTGCCGAATATCAAGTCAATGGACACCGAGGGCCTTGTCATCTACGCCGGCTCCTTCTCCAAGGTTATCTCCCCCGGTATGCGCGTCGCCTACACCATCGCGCCGAAGCCGATTTTCCAGAAGCTGGTCGTCTGCAAGCAGGGCAACGATGTGCACACCAACATCTGGTCGCAGGTGATTTGCGACGAGTTCATCACCAAGTACGATTTTGACGCACATCTCGCCAAGCTGAGAGAAATCTACACCAAAAAGGCACAGTTCTGCATGGACTTGCTCGACAAATACTGCGCGCCGACGATTACCTACAACCGCATTGACGGCGGCCTGTTTATCTGGTGCGATTTGCCGGAGCGCATCAATATGGCGGAATTCTGCAAGACAGCCGTGCTCAACAAGGTTTGCGTCGTACCCGGCAATGCGTTTCTCACCGACGAAAGCGACCACTGCAACAGCTTCCGCATCAACTTCTCCACCCCCACCGACGAACAGCTCGAAAAGGGCATCAAGATTCTCGGTGAGCTGGCGAACGCTCAATAAGCGCCGGCGGTCACATTCTCCGAAATTACCTATAAAGTGAAACACGAAAGGAAGACCTTCCTCATGGATAATGAACAGAAGCAGATTATTTTAACCGGCGACCGCCCGACCGGCAGACTCCACCTCGGTCACTATGTCGGCTCGCTCAAAAGACGCGTCGAACTGCAGAATTCCGGCAAGTTTGATGAAATCAACATTCTGATTGCCGACGACCAGGCATTGACCGACAACGCCGATAACCCGGCAAAAATCCGCGACAACATCATCAACGTCGTACTCGATTATCTCTCCGTCGGTCTCGACCCCGAAAAGACAACCATCTGCGTGCAGTCCGCGCTGCCGGCACTCCACGCGCTGACCTTCTATTATATGAACCTCGTCACCACCGCCCGTCTCTCGCGCAATCCCACCGTCAAGGCGGAAATGCAGATGCGCGGCTTTGCGGACGAGGGCTTGCCGGTCGGCTTCTTTGCCTATCCGGTTTCACAGGCGGCGGATATTACCGCATTCAACGCGACCGTCGTGCCCGTCGGCGAGGATCAGCTCCCCATGATTGAGCAGACAAGAGAGATTGTGGAGAAATTCAACCGCCTGTACGGTGAAACGCTGGTGCTGCCCAAGGCGATGATTCCCGAAAACGAAACCCAGCGCCGTCTGCCCGGCGTTGACGGCAAGGCAAAGATGAGCAAGTCGCTCGGCAACTGCATTTATCTTTCCGACACCGCCAAAACCATCAAAAAGCAGGTCAACGGCAAGATGTTCACCGACCCGACGCACCTGCGCATTGAGGATTCCGGTCACACCGAGGGCAACGTGGTGTTCACCTACCTCGACGCGCTGTGCACCGACGACCATTTTGCGGAGTACCTGCCCGATTACAAGAACCTCGACGAAATGAAGGAGCACTACCGCCGAGGCGGTCTGGGCGACGGTACCTGCAAGAAGTTCCTGATTTCCGTGCTGGAGGAAACCCTCAGCCCGATTCGCGCCGAGAGAGCCAAGTGGGAAAAGGATATTGCCACCGTCTACGATATCCTCGAAGCCGGTACCGCCAAGGCGAGAGAAACCACCGGCGCTACGCTGGCACGCGTTCAAAAGGCAATGCGCATCAACTATTTTGCTGACCGCGGCATTATCAAGGAATGGGAAAAGCTGCTCAAGCAGGCAAAGCAATAAGATAGACAGAGAGAACCCCCATCGGCTGAGCCGGTGGGGGTTTGTTTGTCGAAAAACGATATTTGTAAAAAATGAATGGCAAAATATTAGGTTCTGATGTAGGGGCGGACCCACGTGTCCGCCCGAGCTGCGTTTTCCTATCTGACCATATCTGCCATGGAAACGTACGGCTTCCTGTCCCGGGCGCACACGCGGGTGCGCCCCTACAATTTTGTCAAATGTTGTCATGAATAAATCGCATTTGGACTTTATTACTGTTATTTTTCGAAGCTCATGCTTTCTTCAAAGGTCTTTCTGAAGGTGCCGTCGGCTTCCGGATCAGTGACAAGTATCCATATACGTGACCATCCGTCTTCCTCATAGCTCAAATAATAGCCAAAGACATGTGCGCCGGTGTTCGGATCGGGCGACAGCTCGCCAAAAAGCACCGTCCTGCCGCCAAGCTCGCGTTCCGTCACGCCGCCTTGGACATCTTCCTCAAACGAAGCCTTCGTCATACCGCCGCTGCTGCCCTGTCCAAAATAAATGTACAGACCATAGGGAGAGTTGTTCGGCTTTGCCTCACTGTCGGAAGGATTAAAATAATAGCCAAAATACTGTAATCCGCTGTCGGCTTCCGTGGCGGTTTTGAAGGTTTCGGGATAGCTGTAGGACAAATAATACGGCTTTCCCTTATAGTCATAACCGTAGCAGTCCAGCTCGCCCTTTACCCATTTTAGGCTGCTGAAATCGACAACAGACAGTTGAGTGGTCTCAGCGGCTGTCGTTGACGCGACGGTTTCCTTTTCAGACGCTTGCGCAGTGGTGGTTGTCTCGCTGCTTTGCTTTCCGTTGGAGCAGGCGGCAAAGGAAATCACCATGACTGCCGATAACAAAAATGCAAGATGTTTTTTCATTTCAAATCCTCCTAGTTTTTATCTATCCAGCCGACATAACCCTCGGCGTACTGGCTGTCAGTGATGGGAGTGTACCGGCTTTGGTCGCCGATATCGTCCAAAAATCCGTTGTAGGCGCGGTAAATTTCCCCTCTCTCGTTATCATATACGCGTTCATATTCTCCAATCATATCCGACCGTTTTTCCTGAATAATCGTGTCGGATTTACTGCGTTCCTCAAACGCCGCCATAACGGGATCTGTATCGTTCACCGACGAAGAGGGCCGGACGCTCGTATTCAGCCACGCCTGCCATTCCTGAATATAATAATCGGTATAGGCAAAGGACTGCGCAATCTGCGCAAGCACCGGCTGCCAGTTGACGAACTGACCGAGAGGCGCCCATTGGGTGAGGATGGCGTCAATTTCCCAGTTTGCATAATTGGCACCGCGTATGATGATATCGTCATGGTCAAACAGAACCGCCGAGTAGACGCCCTCGCCCTCGCCGACGGTTGCGTCGCGGAAGGTGGCATACAACGCCTGATAATCCTTTATCCTCTTATTCACGGTCGATTGCAAAAGGTTATAATTGTCGGGTACACAGGCGTTCTGCACGGTGAAATAATCGGCGGTGTCGGCGTATATCATTTCAAAATACCCCTTCACCGAAGCGTCGTTCAATGGCTTTTGAAAACCAAGCGTCTGCGTCATTGCAGGATCCTTTGCGGCGTAGTCGTGGTCGAGATTATGTATGCCGGTTTTTCCGTCGGGGCTTGTGACCGTCCACCACATTTTTTGGGCGTTGCCGTCCCATTGTACCTGCCAGCCGGCGGGAATCATAAGCGTGAAGTACGCGCAGGAATACGGCTGCCATTCCACCTGCGCCCATTCTGCCGGGCGTACCGTCAGCGCGGGCGGATCCGGCTCGGTTGTCGGGGCGGCTGTATCGGCAATGGCCGGGACGTCGGTTTCCGGAACGTCCGTCGGCTGCGCCTGCGTTTCAAGCGTGCTTTTCATCCCGTTCATTCTTATGCAGCCCGTTAAAGCCGCAGACATCAGCGCCAGCAAAAGGATGACTGTGGTTAGCTTTCTCATAATTTACCTCCATATCGCCAAAAGAGCTTTTTTCTCATGATAACCATATCACAAGCCGCTCAAAAAAGATATAGAATGTTCCTGCTATATGGCTTATCCATGCGGTTTTTTGGCAAAAAAGAAATCCTCCCCGATATCGGAGAGGAAAGGAAAAGCATCGTTCTATTTTACGCCGTTGACCAGATTACTGAGCGCCAGGCGCGTCTGTACGCCGGTCTTTTTGTAGAGAGAAGTGATGTGATGCCGCAGGGTGCTGACAGAAATATGAAGCCGTGACGCGATAACCTCCTGCTTGTCGTCGGTCAGCACCAGCTCGCGCAGCACCCTTAACTCGGAGGGTGTAATGCCATAGCTTTGCTGCACAACCGGGAAGGGATTGACCTCGGCAGCGAGTTCGGCTTCCGCCGCGGCAGGCGCCGACAAATTCAGCGCGCCGCTGAGAGCCATCATGATAATCACAACGGCAAGCGCGGCAATATTGATGACCAAAACAACGGCCTGCGATTGTGCTGCCATTTTCAGTCCGAAAGAAAGAATCACGACAGCGCTGTCAATGACGCGTCCCATACATGCCCACAGCGCCGGCTGCTTTGTTTTCCCGGCGAGCCGCAGAAAGGTCACATGATAATAGGCGATGACCGCCGTCAGAGCGACATAGTACAGGCACATGTTGAGAAAATAGGTGTCCCTGCCAAGCAGTGCCGTATTGAGCAGCGCTGTTGCCGCCGCGCAAAGGGTGCAGACAGGCAAATACCTTCCGTCCCTGATATCTCCGAGAAAGCCAAAGAGAACGGCGACGGGAATCATCAGCAGACGCGGCAGACTGTACACGTTATAGTCCGTATAGCTGTGGACAATCTGCAAATGGTGGATATAGCTGTTGTAGTAGCTTGTAAAAATCAGCAGCGCAAAGGTCACCGCAACGCTGAAAATAAGCGTTGATTTGGAAACGTCTTTTGGCTGCTGTTCCCGCGCAGGCGCCGGCAATGCAGCATCTCTCAGCAAAAAAGCAGCTAAAGCCGCAAAAGACAGCAGAAGAAGCACTGCCAAAGCCGGCGTCACTGTCCATTGAAGCTGCAGGCAGAACTGAAGCGCTACGGCGGAGGCGTAACCGATTCCGATACATAATCCCATGCGCTTCAGCGCACGGGCGGATAACGCCAACTGTTCATAAACCGCGCCCCCGATAAAGCCGAGCGACAGCACGCCGCAGCCCGTGACAATCAGATAAAACAGCGACGCCGGAGAACTGAACAGCATGACAGCCGCCCCCGACAGACACACCGCCATGACAACAGCCAACAGCGGACGATACAGCCGTTGCAGCCCGTGAAAGAAACGAAACAGCGCATGTCCCGAAAAACCGAGAATTGCCGCGATCTGGATAAAAAGGTAAACCGACTCCTGCTGCGCGGCAGGCAAATAACCGCTGCCGGCTTGATTGGCAAGCCGTAATATCACAAACTGGCTGAACATGAAAGAAGCGAACAGTAATGTGCAACGAATACTCTTATTACCGAGAATCATCCAAGCACTCCTCTCGTTACGCGGTATTCGTATTATAAGGTAATTTCGCCGATGGTGTTGAGGATATCCTCCTTCATGCGCAGAGCTTCTGTTCTTGCCGCCTGCGCGAAATCCTCCTCGGTGAGCCCCTGCTTTTTCCACGCGCACATGATGCCGCGGCTGGAATTGATAATCGCGCCGAGACCGTTTTTGTCAAAGGCGTTCTTCGCGTCCTGAGCGCCGCCGCCCTGTGCGCCGTAGCCGGGCACCAGAAAGAAGGTGTGCGGTGCTTTCTCGCGCATTTCCGCGAGCTGTTCGGGATAGGTCGCGCCGACAACCGCGCCGACAGCGGAATAGCCGTACTTGCCCGGCAGGTCAGCGCCCCAGCCTTCGCACATTCTGCCCATCTGCTCATAGACAGTCGCGCCGTTTTCGAGCTTCATGTCCTGCAGCTCGCCGGAGCTGGGATTGGATGTCTTGACGAGGACGAAAATGCCCTTGTCCTGTGCCGCGCAAACCTGCGCCAGCGGCTTGATACCGTCGGTACCGAGGTAGCCGTTGACCGTCAGCGCGTCAGCGCCGAAGGCGGCAACGCTCTCGCCGGCAATATCTGTCGCGCCGAGGTGAGCGGTGGCATAAGCCTCCATGGTGGTGCCGATGTCGTTGCGCTTGCCGTCGGTAATGACGAACATGCCCTTTGACTGCGCGTAGGCGATGGTCTCGGCGAGCGCCTTCACGCCCTGCCAGCCGTACATCTCGTAATACGCCGCCTGCGGTTTGATGGCAGGCACGATGTCGTAGATTTCGTCGATAATCGCCTTGTTGAAGGCAAGCAGCGCCGCAGCGGCGCCTTCCAGGGTTTTGCCGTACCTGTCAAAGCAGGCTTCCTTGACAGAAGCCGGCACGTAGTCGAGCTTCGGGTCGAGACCGGCGACGGTCGGGTTCTGCATGCGGACAATGCTGTCAATTAATCTGTCAAATGCCATAGGTTTCCTCCGGAATTAGCTGTTAATAATATCGTACAAATCGTTGGCAAATTTGTAGTAGTCCTTGCGGTCGTCCTGAACGAACTGAATCGCCGGACGGGGATGGGTGTTGTACTGACCGGTGAGCATGTAGGGAATGTCGTAGCCCCACTTGACGCCTTCCTCGCGGAGCCGGTTCATGTTGTCCTGAATAAAGCGGATAATCGGGTTGACCTTGTACTTCGGGTTTTTGAGGAAGCCGAGCAGCAGCTCCAGAGAGCAGTTGCCCGCGCCTCTGCCCATGCCGTCAACCGTGGCGTCCAGATAGCTCGCGCCGTACGCCATGGCTTCAATGGTGTTGGCAAAGGCGAGCTGCTGGTTGTTGTGGGCGTGAATACCGGTGGATTTGCCGTACTTCTCGGCGATTTCGCCGTAGAGGTCGGACAGGCGGCGTGCTTCCTCCGGGTAGAGGGAGCCGTAGCTGTCAACGATATAGAAGCAGGAAACCGGCGTCTGTCCCAGAATCTCCAGCGCGGTGATGATGTCCTCGGTACGCGCCTTGGAAACCGCCATGATGTTGATGGTCGTCTCGTAGCCCTGCTTGGCGCAGTACTCAATCATCTCGACCGCCGACGGAATCGTGTTGATGTAGGTGGCAATACGCACCAAATCAATCGGGCTTTCGCTCTTGGGGATAATATCCTCCTCAAAATCGGTTCTGCCGACGTCCGCCATGACGGCGATTTTCATTTTCGGCGAGCCTTCACCGACAATCGCGCGGATATCGTCGTCGTTGCAGAATTTCCACTTGCCGAAGTCGTCCTCGTCAAAGATTTCCTTGGAAGCCTTGTAGCCGAATTCCATGTAGTCCACGCCGGCTTTGAGGTTCGCCTTGTACAAATCCTGCACAAATTTGTCGCTGAAACGGAAGTCGTTGCAGAGTCCGCCGTCGCGGATTGTCGCGTCAACGACGCGTATATCCTGTCTGACGGACAGAAGATTACCCTTTTGTGCCATAAAATCTCACTCCAATATAACCAAAATATACCAATATATGCCAATTGCCGCCGACGGCGGCAAGAAAGCGTTTAAGAAAACTCTTCATCGAACACGACCTCGCCGCTGAGGAAGGTTTTGACAACCTTTCCGGTCAAGGTCATGCCCTTGAAGGGCGTATTTTTACTTTTTCCGTGGAGGCGGTTGACGTCCACCGTCCACTCGCGGTTCAAATCGACCAGCGCGATATCCGCCGGTGCGCCGACAGCCAAGGTGCCTGCCGGAATACCGAGCAGCCTTGCCGGATTGGCGCTCATTTTCTCAATGAGCTGAGAGAAGCTGAGCAGTCCGGGCTTGACCAGACAGGTCACACCGACCGCCAGCGAGGTCTCCATGCCGATAGAGCCGTTGGGCGCTTTTTCAAAATCGGATTTATCCTCCGGCGTATGCGGCGCGTGGTCAGTGGCAATCGCGTCGAGCGTGCCGTCCTGCAAGCCCTCAATAATCGCCTGAACGTCCTCTGCGGTACGGAGCGGCGGATTCATACGGAAATCCGCGTCTCTGCCCAGAAGCGCCTGCTCGGTCAGGGAGAAATAATGCGGCGCAGTTTCGGCAGTGACCTTGACGCCCCTGCGCTTTGCGTCGCGCACCAGCGCCACGCTCGTTCTGGTACTGACGTGACAGATGTGCACCGGCACATTGTCCGCCGCCGCGAGCGCAATCTCTCTCGCGGTGCCGCAGTCCTCGGCTGCCGCCGGAATACCCTTGACGCCGAGCGCTTCACTGACAGCGCCCTCATTGATTTTGCCGCCTTCGGCAAGGGATAAATCCTCACAGTGCGCGACCACCGTCATGCCAAGCTCCGGCGCGCGGTTCATGGCTTCGCGCAGGTGCTTTGTCTGCAATACCGGTCTGCCGTCGTCGGAAAGTCCGACTGCGCCGGCGTCTCTGAGCGCCTGCAAATCGGTTGGCTCCTCGCCCTGCAAGCCCTTGGTGATACTCGCCGCCACATAAACGCGCGCTTTTGCGCCCTTTGCCTTTCCGAGAATATAGCGGACGGTTTCGGGATTGTCCACGGTGGGGTTGGTGTTGGGCATGGCAAGCAGCGAGGTCACGCCGCCTGCCGCCGCCGCGTTACAGCCGGTGAGGATATCCTCCTTGGCTGTCTGTCCGGGGTCGCGGAGATGAACATGCATATCCACCAGACCGGGCACGGCGTACAAGCCTGCCGCGTCTATCTCGCGGTCGCCGCTGAGGTTTGCGCCTACGGCGGCAATTCTGCCGTTTTCTATCAGAATATCGTTTGCGCCGTTCAGTCCGTCTGCCGGAGAAACGACGGTCGCGTTTTTAATTACTGTCGTCATGACTTCACCTTATCGTTTGTTGGAAGGTCTGCGTGTGCCGTTCTGCGGCGGACGGCGCTTTGCCGGCTGAGAGGGCTTGCGCTTTGCTGGCTGAGAGGGCTTGCGTTTTGCCGGCTGGGAAGGTCTTTGTCCGCGGCTGCGAACCTGCACCAGTCCGTTGTCGTCGCGCTGACGCTGCTGAGCACGCTGCTGCGCCGCTCTTTCACGGGCGCGTCTGCGGCGCTCCTCCTCTGCCTTCCTGCGCTTCTTCTTGGCGCGGCTGCGCTTGATTTCACGCCTGAGGTTAGTGATAAAGTAGCCGCAGTGCGTGAAGAAGCCGGCGATTCCGGCGCCGATTTTCTTCAATACACCGACAAATCCGTTGCCCTTCTTTTTCTTGGGCTTGGGCGCTTCGCGCTCTACCTCCGTCGCGCGGCGTTCTACCTCGCCGATAACGTCGTATTCCTCTGCCTCGTCAATATCGCGGCTGCTGATAACGCCGACAGTCTTGCGCGGCGCTTCGTCAAAGAAGTCGTTGCTGCTGCGGAAACGTGCTTCCTTTGCTTTTTCGCGGACAAGGTCCTCGTCGTTCATGTATTCTTCCAGTTCGTCCGGCTCTCCGGATTCGCTGTCATCCTCTTCTTCGGGAGCAGCTTCTACCTGTGCAGGTTCTTCGGCGGTTTCCTCAACTTCTTCCTGTGCAGGCTCTCCGGCGGTTTCCTCAACTTCTACCTGTGCAGGTTCTCCGGCGGCTTCCTCGGTCGCCTCTTCCTCTGCGGCAGGTTCTTCGTCAGTTTCTTCCGCCGGTTCTTCCACTGCGGGTGGTTCTTCAGCGATTTCCTCAGCAGGTTCCTTCGTCACTTCCTCTGTGACTTCCTCAGAGGGTTCCTCTGCGGTTTCTTCCGCAGCAGGCTCCTCAATAACGTCCTCGGAATCCTCTTCAACCGCTTCCTCGAAGCTCACGCCTGCGAAGAAGTCGTCATCATCTGTAGTGTCTGCCTCCGCCGGAGCGCTTTCTTCCGGTGTCGGCTGGCTTGGCATCTCCTCCGCTGTAACGTCTTGCTCCTGCGGAATCGGCTCCGTGACGGCCACTATCGGAACCGGTTTCGGTTCCTGCGGAACGGGTCTGTTGTACACGGTTACCTGCTCGTTGTCCGTTTCCTGCTCTTCCTCGGTTTCCTCCGGAAGAGCTACCGTAAAATCCCCGGAGTCCTCCCCGCCGAGCATGGCGTCTATTTGCGCGTCGGTGTACTTGCCGGAGGTCTCAGGCTCCGGCTCTGCCGGAACGGCGACATGCTGTGGCTGTGCTTCTTCTCCGACAGGCTCGCTCTCGGTTCTGCCTCTGCCGCGTGAATACTCTCCGGCGAGTTCCTCCAGAATACGCTCGTTCTCAGACTTTGTCTTGGTCTGCTTTTTGCGCTTGCCTGCACGACGCGCAATGCTGATAATGATAATCAGCAGAATCAGCGCTATCAGCACGCACGCGCCGATGATAATGTAGAGCTTGTACTGCTCAAAGAAAGCGAACTGTCCGAATTTCGCGCTGTTGATGATATTGATAAAGGACTGGTAATCCGCCTCGGTCACGCTTGCGCCCTCGCGCGTCATGGTGACGATAATGCTCTTGCCGCCGGAAATCGTGTTTGCCTGGAAGGCGTTGTTGCCGCCGGAATACACGTCAAAGGTCAGCCAGGTAACCGGCTTGCCCGGCTGGTCGACCGTACAGGCGGAATAGTCGGGATTGGCAAGGAAATTGCGCGCAACCTCGCCGAGACGCTCGCCCGTCAGCAGGTTGAGGTTGTTGAGTCCCTTGCTCTCCTCGGTTTCCGTCATGGTAATCGTGAGCACCAGCGACGCGGTGTTGTTCTTGCCCTGCAGGTAGATATCCCTGCTCTGGAAGTAGGTCATGGTGTTGGTGTAATCCGCGCCGAACAGTGAAAAATAGGTGTCGTTCTGGTTGGACTGACGGGTGACTGCCGTCATATCCTCCGGGAGCGTGATACTCATGTTGTCCAGCTCCGGAATGGTATAGGTTTTTTCCGCGGCAAAGGCTGTCACGCCCGTGCCGACCGCAACCGCCGCGCAAAGAACTGCCGCGGCCGCTTTTTTCAAAATGCTTTTTATCATTTCCGATTCCCCCATCAGGTTGTGGTTGCGCTTAATGCGTCATTACATACACCATCATTATAGTATATTTTTTCGTTGCGCGCAAGGGCGAAACGACAAGTTTTGCCTTTTTTCACGGAGAAAATCAAGGTTGGA
>CAMVTS010000038.1 GCA_947170465.1 uncultured Clostridia bacterium | reverse complement strand
GGTATTTTTGCAGACCTGGATCAAGGTCAAGGAGGACTGGCGCAACCGCGCCCAGTTAGTCCAGAATTTCGGCTACGACGAGCGCAATTTTGATTAAATTTTCCATTCATAATACATGCGCTTCCCGGAAATGCTACTTTCCGGAGGTGTTATCATGGACGAATGGTATATGTGGCAGGTGTTTTTCACGACCGGCAGCGTGCTGGACTACATCCGCTACAAGAGCATACAGGATGCGAAGGATACCGGCGCGGACACGGTACGCAGGGAGATTACCGATGAAATTTCAGACGGACGGACTGATTATCAAAGAGCAGAATTTCGGTGAGAACGACAAGCTGATATGGGCGCTCACGCGGACGCACGGCGTTCTTCACGCCGTCGCCAAGGGCGCCAAAAGCCTGAAAAGCGCCAAGGGCGCGCCGACCTCGCTGCTGTCCTATTCACGCCTGACCTTCTATCAGACAAAGGACAGATACACTGTGGGCGACGCGCTGACCCTGCGCATTTTCTCCAAGCTGCGCAGCGACGTGCGCAAGATGTGCCTGGCGCAGTATTTTTGTGAGCTGGCATTGCAGATTTGTCCGCGCGAACAGCCTGCCGACAAGTTTCTCAGCCTGACGCTCAACGCGCTTTACCTGCTTTCGGAGGGAAAGCGGAGCGAGCAGCTCGTCAAGCCGTGCTATGAAATGCGGCTTTCCTGCATGGCAGGCTACATGCCGGACTTGCTCATGTGCGCCGAATGCGGCGCGTATACGGCGGAAACCATGCTTTTTCATCCGCTGTCCGGCGCCATCTCCTGCGCTTCTCACGGCCATCGGCACGAGGGCGACATTCCGCTCAGTGAAGCGGCGCTCACGGCTCTGCGGCATACAGTCTACGCGGACGACGACAAGCTGTTTTCCTTTGGCTTGTCCGACGAAGGGCTCCGGCAGCTCAACGCCGCGAGCGAGAGCTATCTCCGCTGCCGCTTTGAAAAAGATTTTCCCACATTGACATTCTA
The DNA here is from genome assembly GCA_947170465.1 of uncultured Clostridia bacterium. Taxonomy (GTDB): domain Bacteria; phylum Bacillota; class Clostridia; order Oscillospirales; family Acutalibacteraceae; genus Ruminococcoides. Next base: position 24,485 of record CAMVTS010000038.1, on the reverse strand, counting down.
TAAAAACATCACCGCTATTACATAAGGTTACGCTATGAACAGACATTACAAAACACTCGAACTCGATAAAATTTTAGAGCGCCTCGCCGCCTTGACGACGATTGACGACGCGCGCGAAATGGCGCTTGCGCTGGAGCCGCAGTTTGATTTGAACAGGGTGCAGCTTTTGCTGCAGCAGACCGACGACGCGGTAGCACTCAGCGGACGCTTTGGCGCGCCCTCCTTTGGCGGCGCCCATAACTGCGCCGGCAATTTAAGAAGGGCGCAGGCAGGCGGCTGCCTGACGACGGGCGAGCTGCTCGCCGTGGCGCGCACCATGCACGTTATCCGCACTGTCAAGGAATGGCACAGCCGCTGCGCCTCGGTCAGCACGACGCTCGACAACTATTTCAGCGGTCTAGTCGCCAATAAATACCTGGAGGAGCGCATTACCACCGCCATTCTCAGCGAGGACGAAATCGCGGATAAGGCGAGTCCGGCGCTCTCCGATATCCGCCGCAAAATCCGCACCGCTTCCTCCAAGGCGAGAGAAGCGCTCGACAAGATTATCCACAGCTCCAAATACGTCAAATACCTGCAGGAGACCATCATCACCCAGCGCGACGGCAGATACGTCGTGCCGGTGCGCAGCGAGTGCCGCAACAACGTTCCCGGTCTGGTGCACGACACCTCCTCCAGCGGACAGACGGTCTTTATCGAGCCGATGGGCGTGGTGCAGGCGAACAACGATATCAAGCTGCTGCAAAGCAAGGAAGAGGAGGAAATCCGGCGGATTCTCTTTGAGCTGAGCGCCGACGCGGGCGAATTTGCCGACAGCATTATCCGCAGCTATCAGCAGCTCGCGGCGCTGAACCTGATTTTTGCCAAGGCGGATTTGGCGTATTCCATGCGCGCCTCCAAGCCGGTCATGAACGACAGGGGCGTGGTGCATATCCGTCAGGCGCGCCATCCGCTGATTCCCAAGGACAAGGTTGTCCCGGTGGATATCCGCCTCGGAAAAGAATTTGACACCCTCGTTATCACCGGTCCCAATACCGGCGGCAAGACCGTCACCCTCAAAACCCTCGGGCTGTTCACCCTGATGACCATGTGCGGCTTGCTTGTGCCCTGTGCCGACAACAGCGAACTGAGCGTGTTCCGCCGCGTGCTGGTCGATATCGGCGACGAGCAGAGCATTGAGCAGAGCTTGTCCACCTTCTCGGCGCACATGACGAACATTATTCAGATTCTCAAGCTCGCCAACGCCGGTTCCCTCTGTCTGATAGACGAGCTGGGCGCCGGCACCGACCCGGTAGAGGGCGCGGCGCTGGCAATCGCCATTCTGGAAAAGCTGCGCGAAAAGCGCGCCAAAATCGCCTCCACCACGCATTACGCGGAGCTGAAGGAATACGCGCTGCGCACCGAAGGCGTGGAAAACGGCAGCTGTGAATTTGACGTGGCGACGTTGCAGCCGACCTACCGCCTGCTTATCGGCGTGCCCGGCAAGAGCAACGCCTTCGCGATTTCACGCCGGCTTGGCATGGACGAAGCGGTCGTCAACCGCGCCAAGGAGCTGGTATCAAGCGAGAGCCGCCAGTTTGAGGACGTCGTCGGCAAGCTCGAACAACAGCGGCAAAGTTTGGAACGTCAGGTGGAAAACGCCAACCGCCTGACCGCCAAGGCGAACACCGAAAAGCAAAAGGCGGAAAATGAAGCGCGCCGTGCCAGAGAAAACGCCGAACGTGAAATAGAGCGCGCCCGGCAGGAAGCGCAGCGCATTGTCTCCCGGGTAAGGGCGCAGGCGGACGCGCTGATGGAGGAGCTCGAAAAGGCGCGCCGCGAAAAGGAAATGAGCGCCGAACAGCGCAGCAAGCTGCGCCACAACATCAACCAGATGGAGGCGCACGCCGACCCGGTTAAGCTGAAAAACACGCCGGACGAGGAATATCAGCTTCCAAGACCGCTCAAGGTCGGCGACGAGGTGCTGATTTACGATATCGACAAAAACGCGACGGTACTCGCGCCGCCCAACAAGGACGGGATGGTGCTGGTGCAGGCAGGCATCATCAAAACACGCGTAAATATCAAGAATCTGCGTCTGCTCAAATCGCAGATAAAGCCCAAGGCAGACCGGTTTTCCTCCACCCGCCGGGTGCCGAGCCGCATGGAGGTCCGTCCCGAAACGGAAATCGACGTCCGCGGTGAGACTGCCTTTGACGCGGTACAGATTGTGGAAAAGGCGATAGACAACGCCATGCTGTCCGGCGTGGGCAAGCTCACCATCATTCACGGCAAGGGCACCGGCGTTCTGCGCCGCGAAATCAACCAATATCTCCGCACCAACAAGCATGTCAAGTCCCAGCGCCTCGGCGTATTCGGCGAAGGCGAGGACGGCGTGACCATTGTGGAATTGAAATAGTTTGTCAGTTATCAGTTGCGCCTGCGGCGCGGCTGCTTATTAATCAACAGGTGAAAATTATGAAAAAACAATTTCTTGAATCAGGAAAAATCGTCGGTACCCACGGCATCAAGGGCGAGGTGCGCATTGACCCGTGGTGTGATTCCCCGGAATTTCTCTGCATGTTCAAAAAGCTCTATCTCGACAGCCGCGGAACGCAGTCCGTTGAGGTCAAAAGCCGTCCGCACAAGAACATCACCCTCTCCAAAATCAAGGGCGTCGATACCATTGAACAGGCGGAGCTTTTGCGCGGCAAAATCGTCTACATCAACCGCGACGATATCGCGCTGGACGAGGGTGTGCACTTTGTTCAGGATTTGCTCGGCCTGGAAGTGCGTGACGACGAAAACGGCACGGTCTACGGCAAAATTACCGACGTATTCCGGACCGGCGCGAACGACGTCTACGAAATCACCGGCGACAGCGGCAAAAAATACCTCGCGCCCGTCATTGACGAGGTGGTCACCGAGGTCAATATCGACGAGGGATATGTTCTCATTCACCCGATGAAAGGAATTTTTGACGATGCGGATTGATATTATCACCCTGTTTCCCGAGATGTTCGCGCCGGTGTTCGGTGACAGCATTATCGGCAGGGCGCAGAAAAGCGGCGCGATAGAAATTCACTGCCATCAGCTGCGCGACTTTGCCTTTGACAAGCACCGCCGCGTTGACGATACGCCTTACGGCGGCGGCATGGGCATGCTGATGAAGGCGGAGCCGATTGCGCTCTGCTTTGAGCATATCTGCGAGGAAGTGGGTGAGCGCCCGTATTTTATCTACATGTCGCCGCAGGGCAAAACCCTGCGCCAGCAGCGTCTGCGCGAACTCAGCGAGATATCCAATATCTGTATCCTCTGCGGTCACTACGAGGGCGTTGACCAGCGCCTGCTCGATAGCTATATCGATGAGGAAATCTCCATCGGTGACTATGTGCTCACCGGCGGCGAGATTCCGGCGATGGTCTTTACCGACGCGCTGTGCCGCATGGTGCCGGGCGTGCTCACCAACAATGAGTGCTTTACCGAGGAGAGCCATTTCAGCGGACTGCTCGAATATCCACAGTACACCAAGCCTGCCGAGTGGCGCGGCATGGAGGTGCCGGAGGTGCTCCTGAGTGGTCATCACGCCAATATTGACAAATGGCGGCGCGAAATGAGCCTCAGCGTCACGCGCCAAAAACGCCCGGACTTGCTCACAGACAAGGACGAATCCACAAATTCCTGAGTTTTCACACGCCCGTTTTGACGAAACTATCAAAGGTGTCAGCGCTTTTTTGTAATAATGCACAATAAACAGCAAAATTCTTTTCAGCGTGGTGAGTATTAACACGAAATTGAATTATCATATTGACCTCGCCCCAAAAAAAGATTATAATAATACCAATCAACGATTCTGTCGAAAAGGCAGTAAAACGAAATCATGTCAGAGAAGAGGGTAACAAACATGTACGTTAAGGAAGTATTAGTTCAGAACAAGGCAGGCCTTCACGCTCGTCCCGCAACGTTCTTCATTCAGAAGGCGAACGAGTATCGCTCAACTATCTGGGTTGAGAAGGAGGAGCGCCGCGTAAACGCGAAGAGCCTTCTGGGCGTTCTTTCGCTTGGCATTATCGGCGGAACATCCATCAAGATTATTGCTGACGGTTCCGATGAAACCGACGCTGTAGAGGGTCTGGCGGCTCTCGTAGAGTCCGGCTTCGCTGAGTAATCAGCCGTCTGAATAATAAAGTATATGTTTTGAGGGCGAGGTATACACTACTTCGCCCTTATTTTTGTCACAGGAACTTGATTATGAACCCAAAATTATCCGAGCTGCGCAAAAAGGCAATGGCACTGCCGCTTTTGCCGGGCGTGTACATCATGCACGACAAGAGCGGCGCGATAATCTATATCGGCAAGGCAAAAGCGCTCAAGAACCGCGTCAGCCAGTATTTCGGTTCCCAGCATAACCACGCCGAAAAGGTGCGGCGCATGGTGGACAACGTCGATTGGTTTGAGTACATTATCACCGACAGCGAGTTTGAGGCGCTCATTCTTGAATGTAGCCTGATTAAGCAGCACGCCCCAAAATATAATATTCTCCTCAAGGACGACAAGGGCTACAGCTATATACGCGTCAGCCCCGGCGACTGGCAGAAGCTCAGTTACGTCCTGCAAAAAAAGGACGACGGCGCGACCTATATCGGACCGTACAAAAGCAGCTACTACGTCAAGAGCGCCGTGGACGAAGCAAACAAAATCTTTATGCTGCCGACCTGCAGCCGCCGCTTTCCGCAGGATTTCGGCAAGGCGCGTCCTTGTTTGAATTACCACATCAAGCAGTGCATGGCGCCCTGCACCGGCAGGGTGAAGCTTGCTGATTACCAGGAGAGCGTCAGCCAGGCGCTCGACTTTCTAAAGGGCGGCTCCGGCAATTCCATCCGTCAGCTGACCGCGCAGATGGAGGAAGCCGCCGAAAACCTGGAATTTGAACGCGCGGCGCGTCTGCGCGACAAAATCAACGCCGTCCGGCGCATGGGCGACAAGCAGAAGGTCGTCGCCAACAAGGTGCTCGACGAGGACATCATCGCCGGTTTTTCCGACGATGGAAAGACCTGCTTTCAGGTGTTCCGCTTTGAGGGCGGCAGGCTTTTTGACCGTGAGAGCTTCATTGTGGACAGCGGCGAAGCCGACACCGAGGAATTTTTGCTGCGCTATTACACCCTGCGCACCGACATTCCCAAGCAGATTGCGCTTGATACCGCGCCGGAATCACTCAACGATATCGGGCGCTGGCTGAGCGAAAAGCGCGGCAGCAAGGTCACCATCACCGTGCCGCAAAGGGGAGAACAGGCACAGCTGGTTTCCATGTGCCGTTCCAACGCCGCCGAGGCGCTCGCCCAGCAAAAGGGCGCGACCGTGCGCGAATACAGCGTCTTAGGCGAGCTGCAGGAGATGCTCGGGCTCGAAAAACTGCCAGAGTATATTGAATCCTACGATATTTCCAACCTCGCCGGAACGGAAAACGTCGCCGGTATGATTGTTTACAAAAACGGCAAGCCGCTCAAAAGCGCCTACCGCAAGTTCAAAATCAAGGGCTTTGACGGTCAGGACGACTACGGCTCCATGAGAGAGGTGCTGACGCGCCGTTTTGAGGAATACCAAAAGGCGGCGCCCGGTGAAGAGGGCTTCGGCAAGCTGCCCGACCTGATTCTGCTCGACGGTGGCAGGGGACAGGTGCGCGTCGTCCGCGGAGTGTTGCAAAGCATGGGACTGGACGTGCCGCTGTTTGGTCTTGTCAAGGACGACAAGCACCGCACGCGCGCCGTCACCGACGAAGGGCACGAAATCTCCATCAGCGCCAGACGGCAGCTGTTTGCTTTTCTGAGCAAAATGCAGGACGAGGTGCACCGTTTCGCGATTGGCTATCACCACAGCCGACGCAGCAAAAACACCTTCCGCAGCTCTCTGACAGAGATTGACGGCGTAGGCACCGTCAGAGCAAAGGCGCTGCTCAAATACTTCCGCACGATTGACAACATCTCCAAGGCGGATTTGGAGGAGCTGGAAGCGGCTCCCAAGATGACAAAGGACAGCGCCCAGGCGGTTTTCCGGTATTTCCACCCGGAAGCGCAATAACGTATTGTCAAAACAAAAAAATTGTGCTATAATAAACTAATCGGACGAAAAAGGATGATTTTATGCGCGTGATAACCGGCACAGCCAGAGGCAGAAAATTGGAAACATTGGAGGGCGAGGACGTCCGTCCGACCACCGACCGCGTCAAGGAAGCGGTGTTCTCCGTCATTCAGTTTGAGACAGAGGGCAGGGATTTCCTCGATTTGTTCGCAGGCTCCGGACAGATGGGCATAGAAGCGCTCAGCCGCGGCGCCAACAGCGCCGTCTTTGTGGACAGCGCCAAAAAATCCATCGAGACCGTCAAGCGTAACCTGAACACGACCAAGCTCACGGACAAGGCGCGCGTCGCCCAGATGGACTGGCAGAGCTTTCTGGCAATCAATTCCCAAAAATTCGACATCGCCTTTCTCGACCCGCCCTACGGAAAGGGCGTTTTGCAGAGCGCAATGCGGCAGCTCCCTGCCCACATGAAAAAAACCGGTGTGATTCTTGCCGAAAATCCGCTGAATGAAGAAATTTTGTCGGAATACGGCGAATTTGTACTTGACAGACAGTATCGCTATGGTAAAATAAAAATAAGCACATTCAGACACAAGGATTTTACGGTATGAACAGAACAGTCATTTATCCCGGCAGCTTCGACCCGGTCACGCTCGGACACTTAGAGGTTATCCGCAGAGCGTCCAAGCTGTTTGACAAGGTTATCGTCGCGGTGCTCATCAATTCCGCCAAAACGCCGACCTTCTCCATCGAGGAACGCATGCAGTTGCTCACCGACGCGGTCGCCGGACTCGATAACGTCGAGATAGCCGGCTTTGAGGGCTTGCTCGCGGCGTATTGCCGTCAGCGCGGCGTCAACGCGATTGTCAAGGGCTTGCGCGCGGTATCCGACTTTGAATATGAATTCCAGATGGCAATCGCCAACAAAAAGCTCAACCCGGAGCTGGAGACGATTTTCATCACCGCCGACGCGGACGCCATGTATCTCAGCTCCAGCATGGTGCGCGAGATTGGCTCCATGGGCGGCGACATCAGCAATTTTGTACCGGCATGCGTGCACGACAGAATTGTGGAAAGACTCAGAAAAAGCAGCTTATGACTTTTTAATATATCACTAAGGAATAGGAGTGGAACTAACCATGAAAGTTGATGATTTAATTTTAGATCTTCAGAATTTAATTGACAATGCCAAGAGTGTGCCCTTCTCCAGCGGCAAGGTTATGGTCAACAGCGATGAGATTTTTGACATTATCGCGCAGATTCAGGACGCTATGCCCGCCGAAGTAAGACAGGCGAAGAACATTGTCGCCGACAGAAAGCAGATTCTTCAGGAAGCCAACAGCGAGGCGGAGAACATCATCCGCGCGGCTGAGGAGCGCAAGAAGGTCATGCTCAACCAGAACGAGCTTGTCCGCGAGGCACAGGCAAAGGCAAGAGACCTTTTAGAGGATGCCAAGGCGAAGTCTGCGGAAATTCGCAAGGCTTCCAACGTCTATGCCGACGGTATTCTCAAGCGCGCCGAGGAGAGCCTGAGCAGCCAGCTCGCCGACGTCAAAAAGACGCGCACCAACCTCGCCAATTCCCAGAAAAAGGGATAAATCGTGCCGATAAGGTCTGACTGATAACCATTTGGTTACAGTCAGACCTTTTTTTGTTTTTTAAACGTCACCGTCTGCTTACAAAATATTATTTTATTTGTCATATTTACTTGATTTTTTTGCTTGGATAGAGTATAATAATACCACTGAGTGTCATTTTGTGACATAAAGTGACCTGAATGTGCCGGAAATCGCCGGAAATATTGCGAAACGGAGGTGGGCAGGATGTTTTCGGGCATGTCAAGACATAATGTTGACGCCAAAGGCAGAATCGTCATGCCTGCCAAATTCCGCGAGCAGCTGGGCGAGACTTTCAAAATCGCCATCGGCTTCAATTCCAAGTGCGTCCAGGTGATGTCTGAGCAGGAATATGAGCGGATTGCCCAAAAAATCATGGAAATGCCCGGCGCGCAGGCAAACGCCATGCGCTACGTGTTCAACGTCACCGTTGAGGACGTCACGCCCAACGCGCAGGGACGCTTTGTGATTCCGCCGGAGCTGCGCAAAAGCTGCCGGCTTGACGGCGAGGTGCTGGTGCTCGGCGTAATTAACCGCGTGGAAATCTGGAACAAGGATATCTATGAGGCGTTCGTGGTACCGCAGCGCGAGATTCTTGCGCAGGCGATGGACGACGCGGTATTCTAAGGAGGACGCCATGGAATTCTCACATGTGCCCGTCCTGCTTGAGGAGACCATCGAAGGGCTGGCAATCAGGGAAAACGGGATTTATCTGGACGGAACTGCAGGCGGCGGCGGTCATTCGGGCGCGATACTGGAGCACCTGACCACCGGCAAGCTGATTTCCATTGACCAGGATCCGGACGCGATTCAGACGCTGACCGAAAAATTCAAGAAAAACGAGAACGCGATTATCATCAAAGGCAACTTTGCCGATATGAAGGAGCTGCTCTCTCAGCGCGGCATCGGCTGCGTGGACGGCGTTTTGCTCGATATCGGCGTATCCTCCCATCAGCTCGACACGCCGCAGCGCGGTTTTTCCTTTCACGAGGACGCGCCGCTGGATATGCGCATGAGCCGGAAGGGCATGACCGCCGCGGAGCTGGTCAACACGCTGCCCTTTGAGGAGCTGCGCAGAATCATTTTTGAGTACGGTGAGGAAAAATACGCCGGCTCCATTGCCAAGGGAATTGTCGCGGCAAGGGAAGAACAGCCGATTACCACAACCCTGCAATTGGCGGAAATCGTCAAGGAAAACGTGCCGCAGCGCGTCCGCCGGGACGGCCATCCGGCGCGGAAAACCTTCCAGGCAATCCGCATAGCTGTCAATGACGAGCTGGGCGTGCTCAGACGGGGACTGGAAAGCGCGTTTGAGCTGCTGACAAGCGGCGGCAGGCTCGCGGTGATAACCTTCCACTCGCTGGAGGACAGGATTGTCAAGCAGCAAATGGCGGCTTGGTGCCGGGGCTGTACCTGCCCGAAGGACTTCCCGGTATGCGTCTGCGGCAACACGCCAAAAGCAAAATTAGTGTATAAAAAACCCGTTTGTGCAAATGAGACAGAATTGATTCTAAACCCCAGAGCAAGAAGTGCAAAGTTGAGAATCTGTGAAAAAATTTAAGTTTTTTCCTCTCAGTACTGGACAAATGTAAAGTTTTGGTGTAAAATATAACAAAGTTGTAAATTATATTACATCCACTAGCGGTTGTATTTTAAGATTTTGTTATCAACTAAATATCCGCAAAAGGCGGATATTTCCGTAAAAACGGACAGATTGTGTGTAGTTTGTTAGTTTCAAATTGTTAAAATTTTGAAACAATTTTGTTTCGGGAATGATTTTGAGAGCATGTCCCGGAACTATTCGTGTGTTTTATGAAAATTTCCGATATAGAAAGGCACAAGGTGCGTATTCATGGCAATTAATAATACGGCTTATGATTTAGACCTTTTTGACGAGGAGCTTGTCGAAACAAGCGTCGCTCCCAAAAGGCGCGAGGACGAGCCCGCCAAAAAGCCAAAGCAAAAGAAGAAAAACAATGTGTACAAGCTTTCCGAGGAAGACAAATACGCTTCCCGAAAGCGTCATCACAGCAAGCTGAAGCTGATTGTCGGCGGCGTAAGCGCCGCGGTTGTGACGGTTGTCATCGGCTTTATCATTGTCGGTCAGGTTCGTCTGACCGAGCTCAACCAGCAGGTTATCACCGCGCAGGCTGCTCTGGAGGACGCCAATTCCGTCTATACCCAGAACCACATGAAGCTTGAAGCAAGTCTCTCCAAGGCGGAAATTGAAAAGCACGCCAGCGAGGTGCTTGGTTTGACCAAAGCCTCCAACGCCCAGAAGGAATTTATTTCCCTGGAGGGCGGCGATAAAGCAGAGGTTTCTGTTCAGAAAAGTGACAATATCTTTATCCAGTTTATCGAGTCAATTAAAAATCTTTGGTCATAACCTTCATCGAAATTGAATAGTATGGATTATCAAAGAAAGAATGAGAGTTAAGACTGCCCGTCTTGACTCTTTTCCTTGCTTTATAGGATTTTTTGAAAGCAGGCAAAAAATCATTGGTTTCACGTCAAAATTGCTTGATTGACCACCAGTCTGACCCGCCGTATGAAGCCGGCGCGTAAAGGAGTTATGTTTTGGAAGATAACAAAGATACCAAGAAAAAACCGAACAGCACGCCGCCAAAGAAGAAAAAGCGCGCCGAGAACGGTCCCAATCAGCGCATGAGACAGCGCACTGCCGTACTGATTATTCTGATACTGGTGGTGGGCTTTGGCGCGGCTTTGCTGCGTCTGTCCTTCCTGACCATGATTCAGGGCAGCGAGCTGCAGGAGAAGGCGGTTGACCAGCAGCTCAACGATACTGTCCTGACCGCCAAGCGCGGCAGCATCTATGATTCCCAGGGTACGGTGCTCGCGGAGAGCGCCTCCGTCTGGCAGGTTGTGCTCGCGCCGATTATGTTTGAAACCGACAAGCAGCGCGAATTCTGCGCGAGAGAGCTGTCCCAGATCTTCAATCTGGAATACGACAACGTGCTCGAAAAGACCAAACAGAAGAACTACTACACCGTCGTCAAGCGCAAAATCGAGGTAGAGCAGCGCGACAAGGTCATGGAGCTGATTGACAGGCTCGCTAAGGAGTACGACTGCGGCGGCGTCATTCAGATTCTCGACGACTACAAGCGCTACTATCCGCGCGACACCCTGGCTTCCGCGATAATCGGCTTTGCCGGTGCTGACGAACAGGGACTGGAGGGTGTTGAGTACAAATACGACGACTATCTTTCCGGTACGCCCGGCAGAATCATCACCGCCAAAAACGCGCGCGGCACCAATATGCCGTTCCAGTTTGAGCAGAATATCGAGAGCGAGGACGGCAACAACATTTACCTCACGATTGACGAAAATATCCAGAGCATCTGTGAGAAATACATGGAGCAGGCGATAGCGGACAACAATGTGCTCAACCGCGGCGGCTGCATTATGATTGACGTCAATACCGCCGCGATTCTCGGCATGGTGACGACAGGCGGCTACAACCTTAACGACCCTTACGCCCTGACCGAGAGCGAGGAGTCCAAGATTAACGAGCTTCCCGAAAAGGAGCGCGACGAGGCGACCACCAAGGCGCTGGCGCAGAAATGGCGTAACAAATGCGTTGCCGATACCTACATGCCCGGTTCGGTATTCAAGATGTGTACCGCTTCCATGGCGCTGGAGGAAGGCAAAATCAGCGACAGCTCGCGGTTCACCTGCGGCGGCGTCATGCAGGTAGAGGACGCGGCAATCGGTTGCTCCGTTCGCAGCGGTCACGGCGTCCAGACCTTTGAGGAAGCCATGGTACATTCCTGCAACCCGGCGTTCATCCAGATTGGACAGCTGGTCGGCAGGGATAAATTCAGAGATTATTACACTGCCTTCGGCTTCTCCGAGAAGTCCGGCATTGACCTTCCCGGCGAAGCAAACGACAGCTTCTGGCCGGAAGGCTCCATGAGCATCGTCGATTTGGCGGTTGCGTCCTTCGGACAGAACTTCCAGATTACGCCGCTGAGCATGGTGACTGCCTGCGCGGCGGTCTGCAACGGCGGCTACGTGCTCCAGCCCTACGTCGTTTCCAAGATTACCGACGCGAAGGGCAACGTCATCAAAACCGTCGAGCGCAAGGTCAAGCGCCAGGTTATCTCCAACGAGACCTCCAAGCGCATGAACGAGATTCTGGCGCTCTATCCTGAGCAGAACGGCGCGGGCGGCGGCTATGTCGCCGGCTACAAGACCGCCGGCAAGACCGGTACCTCCGAGAAAATCGGCGTCGAGAAGAAGGAAAGCTCCTTCGAGAAGGACTATATCGCTTCCTACTGCGGCTACGCGCCGGCGGACGATCCGCAGGTCGCGCTGCTGGTATTTCTCGATACGCCGGACGGCGGCGCCTACTACGGTTCGCAGATTGCGTCTCCGGTATTCATTAACATCATGAGCGAGGTGCTCCCGTACCTCAACGTCAAGAACGACTACAAGGACGAGGACCTCGCCTATATCGACGTGAGCGCCGGCGATTACACCGGTATCGCGGTTTCCGACGCGCTCAACAAGGTGGCGCAGGACGGCTTTATCGGAACGGTGCTCGGCTCCGGAGAGACCGTCGTTTCCCAGATTCCGCAGGTTTCCTCCAAGATGGCAAAGGGCGGTACGATTGTCCTTTACACCGACCAGGAGAGCGTCCGGAACGCCGACAAGGCGACGGTGCCGAATTTCGTCGGCTACACGGCGATGGAGGTCAACAGCGTCGCGGCGGAATACGGACTCAACGTCAGCTTTACCGGCGCTGTCAGCGCAGGCGGTATCGCGGCGGCGCAGAGCGTTCCGGAGGGTACGCAGGTAGCGCAGGGAACGGTTATCTCCGTCACCTTCGCCGCCAATACAGAGGGCGGCTCGTCCGACTGACCTGAAATCACAATATCTGAAAAAAGGATTGATAAAAATGTTATTATATGGCATATGGACCTTCTGCGCAGCGGTGCTCGCGTTCGCGATTTCCGCTGTTACGGGCAAATTCCTGATCCCCTTCCTCCGCAGGCTGCACTTCGGTCAGACGATTCTGGAGGAAGGTCCCAGCTGGCACAAGAGCAAGCAGGGCACGCCGATTATGGGCGGCATCATGTTCATTCTTGCCATCACGGTCGTCACCTTGGTCAGCACGGTTATCTATCAGCTGTTCGGCGCGAGCTTTATCGAAACCTATTTTTCGGATATTTCACGCGAATGTCTGTACATTTACGCCGGTCTCGGTCTGGCGCTTGCCAACGGCTTAATCGGCTTTATCGACGACTACACCAAGGCTGTCAAAAAGCGCAACCTTGGGCTCACCGCGATTCAGAAGCTGGTGCTCCAGTTTCTGGCAGCCGGCATCTATCTTGCCGTGCTTGCCGTATTCGGCTGCGGCACGACCACCATCATTCCGTTTGTCGGCACCGTTGACCTCGGCTTTTTCTACTACATTCTGTCCGCTGTCGTCATCGTCGGCATTGTCAATGCCGTCAACCTGACGGACGGCGTCGACGGTCTCGACGGCTCCATCACCTTTTTTGTGGCGGTCGCTTTCATGCTGGTTGCCAGCCGTCTTTATCAGCTCGGGCTCACCGCGTTCAGCGCGGCGGTTGCCGGCGGCTGTCTCGGCTTTCTGGTGTGGAACTTCCATCCGGCAAAGGTATTCATGGGCGACACCGGTTCGCTTTTTCTCGGCGGTATTGTCTGCGCCCTGGCATTCGCCACCGGCATGCCGATTCTCCTGCTGCCGATGGGCATTGTCTACCTCTGCGAGATGTTCTCCGTTATCCTGCAGGTCGGCTACTTTAAGCTGACGCACGGCAAGCGCCTGTTCAAGATGAGCCCCATCCACCATCACTTCGAGATGTGCGGCTGGAGCGAGGTCAAGATTGTCGCCGTATTCAGCCTGGTGACCGCGCTGTTCGGCGCAGGTTCCTTCCTGCTGGTCATGTTCGGTACCTGATACGCATAACACTTCAGCCCTGGAGGTTTCTATGGCTCCATATAAACAAATGATTCTCAAAGCTGACATCAACCGGATTTATGATGAAAAAGTCCGTGACCGTCAGCGTTCCCAAACCAACAACCGAAAGAAAAAAGAAAAGATTTTTCGCCGTCCCGGACGTCAGCGCAAGATGAAGAACACCAAATGGTTCGCAACCGGCATGGGCATTGACCTGCCGTTCTGCATTATCCTGCTGATACTGCTCACTATCGGCACGATTATGATGTTCTCGGCGAGCTACGCCTTCTCGTACTACACCAACGACGGCGACAGCTACTACTTTCTGTGGAGACAGCTGATCTTCATCGCGATTGGTATTGTCGCGATGGTGCTCATGTCCTTTTTCAACTATAATAAGCTGCATAAAATCGCGCCGCTTGTTTTGGGTATCGCCTACGTCAGTTTGCTGATTGTTTTGGTCATTCCGGCAGGACAGGGTGGCGTCAGGCGCTGGATTCCGCTGGGCATGTTTAATATCCAGCCCTCTGAGATAGCCAAATTCGCGGTCATTCTCTTTTTCGCGCACTGGGCGAGTAAGTATTACGACAAAATACAGTTCGCCAAATACAGCGTCCTGCCCGGCGTCGCGGTATTCGGTACGATTGCGGCGCTGCTCTTTCTGGAGCCTCACTACTCCGGAATCGTCATCATCGGCATGCTCACCGTTCTCATGCTTTATATCGGCGGCATGAAGGCAAAATACCTGCTGATAGGCGGCATAGGCTTGCTGGGTATTATCCTTTTGCTTGCCGTCACCGGCGGACTGTCCTACGCCATGAGCCGTATGGACGGCTGGGGGCAGGCGCTGGAATACACCACCGAGGATATGTGGCAGACCACCTGGCAGACCAGAAACTCCCTCTACGCCATCGGCTCCGGCGGCTTGTGGGGACTCGGCCTCGGTCAGTCGCGCCAGAAGTACCTCTATCTGCCTGAGCCGCAGAACGACTTTATCTTTGCGATTGTCGTCGAGGAGCTCGGCTTGATTGGCGCGGCGATTATCCTCCTGATTTTTGCCCTTCTCGTCTGGAGAGGCATCACCCTCTCTTTGCGTTCCAAGGATAAATTCGGCAAGCTGCTCGGCATCGGTCTGACCTCTCAGATTGGTATTCAGGTTGTGCTCAACATTTTGGTTATCACCGACTGGCTGCCCAACACCGGTATCAGCCTGCCGTTCTTCAGCTACGGCGGTTCCTCGCTGATTATGCTGCTGGCGCAGATGGGCATTGTGCTCTCCATCTCGCGTACAGCGAATATTGAGAGACAATAACGATACAATAACGCCATTATCATATTTCGGAGGCTTTTATGAAGGTTCTTCTCGCAGGCGGCGGCACTGCCGGACATATCAATCCGGCGCTCGCCATTGCCGGTTTTATCAAAAAAATGCGTCCCGACACCGAGTTCCTTTTTATCGGCAACAAGGACGGCATGGAGCAGCGCCTGGTGACGCAGGCAGGCTATCCGATTGAATCTATCGTTATCAGCGGCTTTCACCGCGGTTTATCACCCAAGGATGCGGTGGAAAATGTCCGTACCGTGCGCAGAACCATCACCTCCTCCGCAGAAGCCAGGCGCATTATCAAGGCTTTCAAGCCCGATATCTGCGTCGGCACCGGCGGCTATGTCTCCGGTCCGGTGATACGCGCGGCAGCGCGTCTGGGAATTCCCTGCGTCATTCACGAGCAGAATGCCTATCCCGGCGTGACCAACAAGCTGCTCAGCCGCCGCGTCAACAAGGTTATGCTCGCGGTTGAGGCGGCAAAGACCTATTTCCCCAAGGCGGACGTTGTCGTCACCGGCAACCCTGTCCGCGGCGAAATTCTCACGGCAGACAAGGCGGAATCGCGCAAGGCGCTCGGGCTTGACCAAAGACCTGTGGTGCTTTCCTTCGGCGGCAGTCTCGGCGCGGACAAAATCAACCGCGCGGTCGCTGATTTGGTCGCTAGAAGCGGCAGGGACGGCAGATACCAGCACATTCACGCCTACGGAAAATACGGCGACTGGTTCCCGGCTCTGGTGGAGGAAAAGGGCGCGGTGCTCAGTGAAGCGCCGAACCTCGATATCCGCCCTTATATTGACAACATGCCCACCTGCATGGCGGCGGCTGATTTGGTCATTTGCCGCGCGGGCGCCATTACCCTGAGCGAGATTCAGGCGATGGGAAAGCCGGCAATCCTGATACCTTCTCCCAATGTGGCGGAGAATCATCAGTATCACAACGCCATGGCGCTTGTCAACGCCGGCGCTGCGGAGCTGATTGAGGAAAGCAACCTCACCGGAGAGCTGCTGACGCAGAAGGCGGACGCAATGCTCCAATCGCCGGAGGGGCTCGCCAAAATCAGTGAAAACTCGCGCAAGATGGCGATTACCAACGCCAGCGAGCGCATCTATTCCGTCATCAAAAAGGTGCTTGCCGAAAGCTGACGCGGCACCAGACGGCGCTCTCCGCATAGACTGTGATATAGTCTGATGGGAGGGTGTCACGATGACAAAACTAATCGTAAAAGGACGTCAGAGACTCCGCGGCGAGGTGACGGTACAGGGAGCTAAAAACAGCGCGCTGCCCATTCTGGCGGCGGCGCTGCTGACCGGGGGAGAGAATGTTTTTTTCAACTGTCCCCGGCTCTCGGACGTGGAAGCCTCCTGCGCCATTCTGCGCTATCTCGGCGGCACGGCAAAACGGGAGGACAGCGCCCTGCTGGTGGACTGCACCGGCGTGAACCGCTGGAAGATTCCCGACGAGCTCATGCGCAAGACGCGCAGCTCGATTGTGTTTCTCGGCGCAGTGCTCGCGCGAACAGGCAGAGCCAGACTCAGCCTGCCGGGCGGCTGTGAAATCGGCATGCGCCCGATAGATTTACATCTGCGTGCCCTGCGCGCCATGGGCGCTTCCATCTCGGAGCGCCACGGCTATCTCGACTGCAAAGCGCCGCACGGACTGCACGGTGCGAAAGTCGCCCTGTCTTTTCCGAGCGTCGGCGCGACGGAGGACGTCATGATTGCCGCTGCTACCGCAGACGGCACCACCACGATTTCCAACGCGGCAAGAGAGCCGGAAATCGGCGATTTAGCTGCTTACTTAAACCAATGCGGCGCCCGGATTTACGGCGCCGGAGAGGGCGTCGTCGTCATCGACGGCGTACCGTCTCTCAGCGCTTCGGCGCACACCATGATTCCCGACCGGATTGTCGCGGCAACGCTGTTGTCCTGCGCGGCGGCGACCGGCTCGGAGCTGACGCTGCGCGGCGCAATCTCCTCTCATCTCGGCGCGGTGATACCTGTCTTTGAGGAAGGCGGCTGCCGCTTTTCCTATGACGGCGGCGATATGCGCATGACGGCTCCCGAACGGCTGAAAAGCCTGCGCGTCATTCGCACCATGCCGTACCCGGGATTCCCGACCGACGCGCAGGCGCCTGTGATGGCGGCTGCAGCGATTGCAGACGGCACCTCGGTCATGATTGAAAATATTTTTGAAAACCGCTACCGCCACGTTCCGGCACTGTGCCGTATGGGCGCGCAAATCCGCACGGAGGGCAAGGTTGCGGTGATAGAGGGCACGCGGCACCTCTACGGCGCGAAGGTCGAAGCGACCGATTTGCGCGGCGCCGCGGCGCTGGTGACAGCCGCTTTGGCGGCGGAGGGCACCAGCGAAATCACCGGCGTTCATTATCTGGAACGCGGTTATGACGGTCTGGAACAGACCTTGTGCGCCCTGGGCGCAGACGTCAAAAAAATCTGATTGCGTGCGCAATCGAGAAGTAAGGAGGTAAAAAGCCCATGGCATTGAGCGCGAAGCGGAAAAAGGAGCTCGCCAAGCAGCGCAAGCAAAGCGCGAAGCAGGCGCAGAAATACCACCGCGAGCAAGAGAAAAGGGCGAAAAAATCCTCTGAAAAAGCCCGGAAGAAGTCCGAATCCAAGCCCAGAAAGCCATCCGCCAGCCGGATAGAGGAGGCAGTCAATTCGGGCAAAACCACCAAATTTCGAAAAATCAGCCGTGAGGAGAAGTTCCGCGAGGAGGGAGAGCGCAAAATCCGCAATCTCCGTCCGCAGGACTTTGAGGACGGCTACTACATAGATGAATACAGCGAAAAGCAGCGCCAGGAGCGCCGCGCCAAGGTTATCCGCAAGCAGGAGCAGGAGGTCATCCGCCGCAACAAAAAGCCCATGACCGCCAGGCAGGTCAAAATCAGAAGAATTCTGATTGCCGCCGCAACACTGGTTCTGGTCGTGATTATCGGCGTGATACTGAGCTTCACCGTGCTTTTCAAGACCGAAAAAATCGAGGTCGAGGGCAGCAATTACTACTACGACGACCAGATTATCGGCTTCAGCAATGTCAAGCTGCAGCAGAACATCTTCATCGCCAAGATGAACAGCACACCGCAGGCAATTATCGACAATCTCGCCTACGTGGAGGACGCCAAGGTGGATTTTGCCATTCCGGACACGATTTCCATCACGATTACCGATGCGGTGCCGTCCTATTATCTTAAAAACGGCAATAATTACCTGCTCGTCAGCGCCAAGGGAAGGATATTGGAGCAAACTGCGGCGCTTCCTGAGAACCTGCCTGAGCTGGTCTGCGGCAACACCACCCAGACCGAGCCGGGTAAATATCTCGATTTTGCCGACCCGTCCATTCCCGATATTCTCAAAAGCGTCGCCAAAAGCCTTGCGGACAACAATTTCACCGATATCCGCGGCTTTGACGTGAGCAATCCCTCCGCTGTCACCTTCGATTACGGCGGAAGAATCCGCGTCAACCTCGGCGTGCCGGAGGATATCGACTACAAGCTGCGCACGGCGCAGGCGATTATCACCAAAAAGCTCGACCCGAACAACACCGGTCAGATTTACGGAACGCTTGACGTTTCAACCTGCAATAAAAACAAGATGTCGCGCTTCATTCCGTCTCCGACCAGACCGGCAACCACTGACCCGACGCAGCCGACGACCACACCGGAGGGTGAGGACGGCTCCCAACAGGGCGACGGCACCGGCAATACCGACGAGTACACGGACAACGAATACACATGGACGCCCGATACTAACAACGGCGACACATGGACGGACGACAGCGGTTACGCCGACGGCATCTACGATGAATACGGCGGTTACAGCGAATATGGCGGCTATAACGAGTACGGCGGCTACGGCGACGGTACAGGAGAAGTTTGGTAAGGTCCGGAAGCAATTAATTTTTGGAAAACCATTGATATTTTATAAAAAGTGTGATAATATAGTAACACAAGTATGTAAAATACGAATTCATGCACTTTTCTGATATATAAGTTGCGTTAAGGAGGAAAACAAAATGGCTTTTGAGCTGGAACTTGAAAATGAGTATACCCCTAAAATTAAAGTAATCGGTGTCGGCGGCGGTGGCGGCAACGCTGTCAACAGAATGGTATCCACCGGCATCAAGAACGTGGAATTTATCGCGGTCAATACCGACGAACCGGTTTTAAGACTTTCAAAGGCAACCCAGAAGATTCATATCGGCGAGAAGCTCACCAGAGGCAAGGGCGCAGGCGCGAATCCTGCCATCGGTCAGAGCGCTGCCGAGGAGAGCAAGGAAGAAATCGCCGCACTCCTCAAGGACACCGACATGGTATTTGTCACCGCTGGCATGGGCGGCGGCACCGGTACCGGCGCGGCTCCCGTTATCGCGAAAATCGCCAAGGATATGGGCATTCTGACCGTCGGCGTTGTCACCAAGCCCTTCGCTTTTGAGGGCAAGAAGAGAATGACGCAGGCGGAGCAGGGTATCGCTGAGCTGACTCCCTGCGTTGACTCCCTGATCATCGTTCCTAACGAGGGACTCAAAAAGGTTTCCGACACCACCATCACCCTTCTTAACGCGTTTGAAATGTCCGATGACGTTCTCAGACAGGGTGTTCAGAGCATTTCCGACCTCATCCTGCTGCCCGGTCTGATTAACCTCGACTTTGCGGATGTCACCTCCGTCATGAAGGACGCAGGCAACGCGCACATGGGCATGGGCAAGGCTTCCGGCAAGGACAAGGCGAAAATTGCCGCGAACAAGGCAATTTCCAGCCCGCTGCTCGAAACCTCTATCGACGGCGCCAAGGGCGTTATCATCAACATTACCGCCTCCTCCGACATCAGCCTCGAGGATATCGACACCGCCGCGACCATGATTAAGGATAAGGTCAGCGATGATGCGAACATCATTTGGGGTGCTGTGATTGACGACAAGATGAACGACGAAATGAGCGTCACCGTGATTGCTACCGGCTTCGGTGGACCCGGTTCCGTTGTCGAGGAAGAGCCCGAGATTGACAACGTGATTGTCGATACGCCCACTGAAACCGCTTCTCCTTCCAAGCCTGCTAAGACAGAGACCGAGGATGACGACGACACCTTCTACGACATCATGTCTATCTTCAATAAATAATTTCACTCAGCGGACAGCGCAGGCTGTCCGCTTTTTTCTGAGTTTTTCCCCACTCAACCAACGGTATGGTGACTTTTTTAACCTTTTTTGCTACAATGATTGGTGAAAGGAGGCGAGAGAATGGATCAGATGAAAATCGGACGTTTCATCGCCGAACGCAGAAAGCAGTGCGGCTACACGCAAGTACAGCTGGCTGAAAAGCTGAACATCACCGACAGAGCCGTTTCCAAATGGGAAACAGGCAGGTCAATGCCGGACTCCGCCCTCATGCCGGCGCTTTGCGAACTGCTGCATATCACACTCAACGATTTGTTTAACGGGGAGGTCATCGAGATGGAGGACTACAAGAAAAAATCTGAGGAACTGATTATCGAAATGGCAAAACAAAAAGAGGACGCGGACAAGAAGCTGCTTTCCCTTGAAATCCTTATCGGCGTGCTGGCTTCGCTGGTGCTCATTGGCATGATTGCTCTCGCCAGTTTTGTCAACATGCCCGATTGGCTGAGAATCTGCCTGATTGTCGCCGGCTTTGTTCCCTTTATCATTGCCATGATATATGCCATTAAAATTGAGCAGACCGCCGGCTACTACGAGTGCGCCGAATGTGGTCATAAGCACGTGCCGTCTTTTCGGAGCGTATTATTCGCGCCGCACGTCGGCAGAACCAGACGGATGACCTGTCCGAAATGTCACCGGAAATCGTGGCAGAAAAAGGTGTTAAATAAATAGCAAACAACGCGGACAGCCGAAACTGTCCGCGTTTGTTAGTTTTCCATTTGTTTGCCGAGAAAAGCCGCTGCCGATTGCGCCAGCTTGACCTCTGTGGAAGAGGGCACCTTCATGTTTTCGCTTGTCAGCATGACGACGGCGCCCATCACGTCGCCCGACGCGATAATCGGACTGATAACCGCCGCGTCGTGTACAACGCCTTCAATCGGCTGCACGTTGCCGGAATTCTGCGGCGTCGCGGTGAAGGTCTTGCGGCTGTCCATGTAGCTCTCCAGAATCGAGCTGACGCGCCGCTCTAAATATTCGCGCTTCGGTACGCCTGCCGCCGCAATCACATGGTCGGTATCGCAAATCAGCGTCGGCAGCAAACTGATCCGCGCAATCACGTCCGCGTACTGCCCCGCAAACTCCGATAACTCCCCAACCGGCGAGTATTTCTTGAAAATAACCTCCCCGTCCGTCTCCGTGTAAATCTCCAGCGGGTCGCCGTCACTGATAACACGGACAGCAAACTTCTTATCCTTTGTGTTCTTGCTTTGCTGATTTTGCTCTTTTTCAAGATTGGCGTTACCGATATGCAGAATATGGTCGATGTCGTCTTTCAGCTTGATATGAATGTGATCTTCGTAAACCGTTATCTTTTCAATCAGCAGTTCAAGGTCGTTTTTCTCCAGCTTTTCCTTGTTCAGTATCTCGTCGAACAAGTCAATCGCAAGCTGTGCCGTCCGGTTTGCGCTGACAACGGTGTTGTGCTTGTCGTAGGTCATTTTGATTTGATTTTCAAATCCCTCAATCCGTTCGTCGCACTCTGCAATCAGTTCATCGTATGTTTCCTGTATATCGTTTTCCTGATTTGGCTTTCTGGCAATGTCACGCGCACATTGCCGTATGAGGGCCTTTTTTTCTGCCTTGCTGTCGGCAATCATTTCTTCAAGCTGTTCGAGCGTGGTGTTGGTAGTTTTTATATGGTTTTCTTCCTCGGCAATTGTTTCCTGCAGCTTTTCTATCATTTCCGAGGAAGTGTCGCGCACCATTTGCAGATACGCTTTCACAATCGCGTCGAGCGTGTCCGCGCGAACGTGGTGGCTGGTGCAGCCCTTCAGCCCTTGCTTGTGGTATTCTCCGCAGCGGTAGCCCTCTTTGAGGTCGCTTCGTGTAAGCGGAAACATCGGACTGCCGCAGTCGCCGCACTTTATTATGCCGGAGTAAGCGTTCGGATATTTTTTGATACCCCTGTAGTTGTTTCGGGTTCGTTCTTTCATACCGTTTTGTGCGGTAGCGAACACGCGGTAGTCTATAATCGGCTCGTGATTTTTGAGGAAGATAATGTGGTCGCTTTCGTCGCACTTGACATCCTGACCGTTGATTTTCTTGCGCTTGTATTTTCCTTGGCGCAGTGTACCGATGTAGAAATCATTTGTCAGCATTCCCTGAATCGTCGCAATGCTCCAACGCGGCTTTGCTTTTAGGTGACATTCCTCTCCGCGTGCTTCCTTTCGTGCACGCTCGTTCATTCTCGGAGTAGGAATGTGCTGCTCAGTCAGGTAGTTGGCAATCCGTTTGTAGCCCCAGCCTTGGTTATACAATTCAAACACCTTTTGCACAACAACCGCCTCGGTGCGCTCCACCTCAAACGCCATCGTTTTGGAATTGGTAATCACATAGCCATAGGGGACAGAGCAAATCCATTTGCCGTCCTGTTGGCGGCGGCGTATGACGTTGCGCACCTTTTTTGAAGTGTCGGTGACCGGCATTTCATTCATGAAGAAGTATATTTGTATTCGCAGCCAATCGTCGTTGGTGGGATAGTCAATGTTGTCACCGATTGCAATAATTCTGATTCCCTCATCGCGCAGGGCTTCCAGCTCCACTAAGCCCGCGCCGTTTCTTCGGGAGAATCGCGAGAGGTCTTTGATAATTAAAATGTCGTATTGATTGCGGAACAGCTTTCGCCGCATTTTCTGATAGCCCTCGCGCTGTTCAAAGGTGTAGCCGCTCTTATCTCTGTCCTCGTAGAAGTCGAGCTCCGCGTTCGGAAAGTTGGTTTTTACATAGTCCTCGATGATAGACTTCTGGTTTTCAATCGAGGTGTTTTCTTTGTTCAGCTCGTCGTCCACCGAGATTCGGCAGTAGGCGGCAATGTAGAATTTTTCAGTCATTTAATCGTCTCCGATACCTTTATTGACAACATTGTATCACACAGTTTTTTGAATATCCAGACAATAATCGCAGGTAAATAATGGTATGTATTCGGGCGGCTTGCGCCCGAATTTACGCCGAGAGCTTCTCGGCGGCAGTCTTGCGGTTTTGTTTCATCAGGCAGTAAAGACTGTCTGCCAAATCGTTCTCGCCCGATTCCACCACAACAGAAAGATAAGAAAGGTTTTTCAAGGTTTGTGCGTTGCCCTCGATCTCCTTCATCAATTCTTTGTCAGCGGCTTCATCTTGATTCAGATAAAACAAAACCAGCTTTGGCTTTTCTTTTACCTCGATTTTTATAGTTTGTCACCTCATGGTTATTATTTCCTGTTCCGTTTCAAATAATCACAATCCTTTCTGCCAGTTGTCGGCTTCATCAAATGTAAAGATACCGTTTGTTTTCTTGACTTCCTTAACGCACTCGCCGCGTAGGGAGTTGAGCACTTGTTTATCTACGCATTGATTGGCGGCGACAACATTCATAGTGATGGCAAGCTCTACCGCAATTTTGAAGAGCAATCTGCTGATTCTGTCATCACTTGCTTTGATTAATTTCTTCAATGTTTCTCTCAAGACAGTGGAGAGAAACGGTTCGCTCGAATTCATTTTCAAATATCCGCAGTAAAAATTTACTGCATTTTCAATGAACTCGCTTTTCTTTTGACAGTTATCCTCGCGGTAATTTTCCTCTACCTTTTCAAATGTGGAGCGTTTCATCCACAAAGTAAACCTTTCCTTTTTGTCCTCGTTGTTCATTCAAAACCTCCGTTTTTGCGTTTACGTCAGCCAAAGCGCTGTCTGCTTTCAGCTTAAACACTGACTTTTTGAGTTTATTCGATTTTGAAAGCGCTGTCATAAGCGTCAAGCCCCATAATTGACGCACAGTTTTTCAAAATCCAAAACCCCGAAAAATGGCTTAACAGTCGGCATTGCCGGCTGATGTGATTCGTCCGGCGCCCAAAATAGGCGTCGGGCTTTCTCCTGCTTACTTTTCGACCAAGCAGGTTTACGCTGAATTTTGAAAAAATAAACCATGCTTTTCTCTTCTTCTGCTGTACCCATGTATAGTTCTATGGGTATAGTTATTTGTTAAGCAGAGTTTACAGTAGGTGCAGTAATCTATGCAGCATTCTCCAAGAGCACAGTGACCTTATAAAGATTGGTTGTGTTGCTGCCGTTCATTCTTTTTCTGTTCTGCAAGTCAATCAAACTAAGATTTTGCAAACTCGTCAACGCTTTGTCAACCGTTCTCAATGTGATACAACACTCCTTCGCAATCAGCTTGCGCGAGGGATAGCAAGTGTGCGTTTCATTGTCCTTGTGCCGAACCAGACAACTGTACACAATAAAGTCGCGCGGCTTCAATTCCAAATCAAAAATCTTGTTCGGTAACATAAAATAGTCCTTATGCTTTTTCACTTTAATCCACATGCCGGTGCGGCACCGGCACAAATAGAGATGAAAACGGAAGCCG
>CAMVTS010000037.1 GCA_947170465.1 uncultured Clostridia bacterium | reverse complement strand
CTTGAAAAAGCGGTTTTTTCCATACCGGAAAAATAAAGGCTCCCATTTAGGGAGCCTTTGGCGGCCGGTAAAATCAGACCTTCTCGCAAACAGCGTTGATGCTGTCGGGAATGTCCGCCTCATCGGCGGAAATCAGCATGACGATGTTCGTGGAAGTGGATTCGGACAGTGTCTGCAGCTTCTTGGTGAAGGACTCAAGACCCGCCATCGCCTCGGGAGCGATTTTGAAGGTGGAGTCAACCAGGATATCGGTCACGTCGTAGTTACCGGCGCAGATACCGCTGATGAAGCCGTAGAGCATGTCATAGCCTGCGATGTTATACTGCTCGGTGTCAATCAGTCTCGCCTTGTGGGTGACGTCATAGGTGAGCTTGGCGCCCTTCTCGATGACGACAACGTTGCCGCTGGAAGCCGCTACCGCCGCGTTGGCGCGGTCGATGAGCTTCTTTGTTTTTCCTGTGCCTTTTTTACCGATCAATAAAGTAACCATTGTAAAAACCTCCTGTATATTTCACGATTTTTCCGATTAAATTTCGGTTTTTGAATTATTTCAGTCTGGCTTCCAGAGCCGCCTTCTGATCCTCGTAGCCGGGCTTGCCGAGAAGCGCGAACATGTTCTTCTTGTAGCTCTCAACGCCGGGCTGGTTGAAGGGATTCACGCCCAGCATGTAGCCGGAAATCGCGCAGGACTTCTCGAAGAAGTAAATCAGATAGCCGAGCTCGGTTTCGTTCATCTCGGGAACGTTGATGACCACGTTGGGAACACCGCCGTCGTTATGCGCGAGAACCGTGCCCTCGAATGCCTTTTGGTTGACAAAGCCCATGGTCTTGCCGGAGAGGAAGTTCAGACCGTCCACGTTGGTCGGGTCGGTGCCGAGAGTGACTTCCTTTTTGCACTTGTCGAAGAGCACGACGGTTTCGAACATGGTGCGTCTGCCGTCCTGGATGTACTGACCGAGAGAATGCAGGTCGGTGGAGAAGATAACGCTTGCCGGGAAGATACCCTTGTTATCCTTGCCCTCGCTCTCGCCGTAAAGCTGCTTGAACCACTCTGCCATCATGGTGTAGGCAGGCTCGTAGGAAACCATAACCTCCATGGTCTTGCCCTTGCGGTAGAGAATGTTGCGGATAGCGGCGTACTTGTAGCAGTCGTTGGAAGCGAGGTCGTCGTTGTCGAGCGCCTGCTCAGCCTGCTGAGCGCCAGCCATCAGCGCGTCAATGTCAGCGCCTGAAACCGCAATCGGGAGCAGACCAACCGCTGTCAGGACAGAGAACCTGCCGCCGACGTCGTCGGGTACCACAAAGGTCTCGTAGCCTTCCTCGTCAGCCAGCGCCTTGAGGGTGCCTCTCGCCTTGTCGGTCGTGCAGAAGATGCGCTCTCGTGCGCCTTCCTTGCCGTATTTCTTCTCAAGCATCTCGCGGAATACGCGGAATGCAATCGCCGGCTCGGTAGTGGTGCCGGACTTTGAAATCATGTTGACGGAGACGTCCTTGCCCTCGCACAGCTCCATGATTTCCGCCAGCGCGGAAGAGCTGATGGAATTGCCGGTGAAGAAAATCTGCGGTGTGTCCTTGCAGGTGAGATTGTAGTTCTGAGAGGTCAGAAACTCAATCGCGGCACGCGCGCCCAGATAGGAGCCGCCGATGCCGATAACAATAAATACGTCAGAATTTTTCTTGATTTTCTCAGCCGCCGCCTTGATGCGCGCGAACTCTTCCTTATCATAAGCGGTAGGAAGATGGAGCCAGCCGATAAAGTCGCTGCCCAGACCGGTGCCGTCATGCAGCGCCTTGTGAGCCGCCTTTACTTCAGCTGCCACGCCGTCATACTCGTGGTCACTGATAAAACCCTTCAAATACTGATCTGTTAATCTGGTTGCCATATTTGAAATTCCTCCAATGTCCTTTATTGTTTCATTATACAATAAAAACACTGTTTTGGCAAGGCGTTTTCCGGCATTTTTTATAATGCGATTAAAGAATGAAACAATCTGCCGAAAATCAGTCCGAAAGAGGTCTGTTCCACCGCTTCCTCCGCCACCACGTCAAAGCGCTTCTGCTCATTGCCGAGGGTGTAGGTCAGACTGCCGACCACCTGCCCTTCCTCTACCGGCGCTTCAACGCTCTCCGGCAGGCTGACGGCACAGGAGGGCTCGTCGGCGCTGGATTTGTCTATCAGCATATTGCTGTTGACGGTGCAGGAAATCGGCACACTGCCGGTCATGCCGTCAGTCACGGCGATGAATTTTGGAAAGTCCTCCGGCAATTTTAATTCTTTTATCGCAAAATTAGCAAAGCCGTAATCAAGCAGCGCCGCCGAATCGGCAAAGCGCTGCTTGCCGTTGTCGCAGCCGAGCACCACACTGAGCATGTTCATGCCGTCCCGACAGGCGCTTGCCGCCATGCAGCAGCCGGCGTCGTCGGTGGTGCCGGTTTTCAGTCCGGTAATGCCGTTGTAGGTTTTGAGCAGCTTGTTGGTGTTGACAATCTGGGTTTTGCCGTCGCGGAGATAATCGAGCCAGACAGACGTGTAGTCGTAGATTTTCGGGTACTGCATGAGCGCACGCGACATCAGCGCCACATCATAGGCGGAGGTGATGTGTCCATCCTCGTCCAGACCGTTGCAGTTCTTGAAAACTGTGTCCTCCATGCCCAGCTCCTTGGCGCGCCTGTTCATCTGCTCGACAAACGCGTCCTCACTGCCGCTCAGGTGCTCCGCCAGCGCGACCGCCGCGTCATTGGCGGAAGCGACCACCGTCGCCTTAATCATATCGTCGGCGGACATGCTCTCCCCTTCCTCCAGCCAGATATCGCTGCCGCCCATAGAGGCGGCATGCGCCGAGGCGGTGATGGTGTCGTCAAGGCTGAGCTTGCCGCTGTCGAGCGCCTCAAAGACAAGCAGGAGCGTCATGACCTTGGTGATGGACGCGCAGGGGCGCTTTTCATGACTATTTTTCTCATAAAGAATTTTGCCGGTAGTCGGCTCCATCAGAACCGCCGCCGGCGCAGAGACGGCGCTCTCGTCAATCGCGCGGACGGAAAGCACGGTCATACTTAAAAGGCTCAACGCCAGAAACAGGGATAAAAACGCTTTCTTCATAGTAAAAACACCTCGCTCTATCCTATGAGCGAGGTGTTTGGGTTATTACTTTAAGAAACCGAGTCTGCGGATAAGCAGGGGCTCTATGGACTTGTTGCGGCAGACGTTGATGAAACAGATAATCTCCACCACCCACAGGAACGCCATCAGACCCAAGCCAGCAACGGTGACGACGCAGGTCCATGACAAAAGCGCCGTGATAAAGGCGACCATAACCTGTCCAATCAGAATCATCAGCTGCTGCTTGATATGGAAACGGAGATACTGCGAGTTGTCGGAGCTCTTGGCGAGCAGGGCAATGATGATGCCGATGAAGCTCAGTGCGTAAACAGACAGTGCAAAAATCTTGTTGTCGTGAACCTCTTCCTCACTGAACTCGTCGGTGTGGTCGAAAGGATTCGGTGCCGGAGCAGGGGCAGGAGCCGGAGCCGGCTGCTGATAAGGCGGCTGCTGGGGTTGAGGCTGCTGGGGTTGAGGCTGCTGAGGCATAGGCGGCTGAACAGGCGCAGCGCCTAAGTTGTTGCCGCAATTGGTGCAGAACACCGCGTCATCAGGTAACTGTGCGTTACAATTCGGACAATTTTTCATTGATAAACACTCCAATCAATAATATGTAAAATTTATTTTAACGACTCAATTAGGCAGACGGCATGAGCGGAGATGCCCTCCAGTCTGCCGGTGAAGCCGAGCTTTTCCTCGGTGGTCGCCTTGACGCTGACACAGTCTATGTCTATGCCGCAGGCGCTGGCGATATGCGCGCGCATCTCGTCGATATAGCCGCGCAGCTTGGGCTTCTGGGCAATGACCGTCGCGTCGATATTGCCGACGCGGTAGCCCTTGTCCTCCAAAACGCGGACAACCTCCTTCAGCAATTCCAGACTGTCCGCGCCGAGAAAGCGGTCGTCGGTGTCGGGAAAGAGCTTGCCGATGTCGCCAAGCGCCGCAGCGCCGAGCAAGGCGTCGGCAATGGCGTGCAGGAGCACATCCGCGTCGGAATGGCCGAGCAAGCCATATTCATAGGGGATTTCCACACCCCCAAGTATCAGTTTACGGTTCTCCGCAAAGCGGTGAACATCATATCCGTGACCAATGCGCATAAAAACCTCAGCTTCTGTTTTTCAAAATGCTCTCGGCGAGCACAATATCAATCGGTGTGGTGAGCTTGATGTTTTCGCGGCTGCCTTCCACAACCGTCACCTCGCCGCCCATGCGTTCAATGAGGGCGCAGTCGTCGGTGCAGCATTCGTCCTTGTCCGCTTCGTCCAGCGCCATCAAATAGAGCGCCTTTTCAAACACCTGCGGCGTCTGTACGGCACGGAGTACCGCGCGGTCGGGCGTGCTCTCAATGATACCTTCGCCGCTGACAACCTTGATGGTATCGGTCACGGCGGTTCCCAGCGTTGCTGCTCCGGTTTTCAGGGCGGTATCTATCACGCGCGTAATCTCCTCAACGGTAATCAGCGGACGCGCGCCGTCGTGAATGGCAAAGTAGTTTGCCTGCGGACTGACCGCCGCAACGCCGCTGCACACGCTTTCCTGGCGGCTGTCGCCGCCGCGTACCAGCGCGGTGAGCTTCTGACAGCCGATGGAATCCGCAATCTCACGGATACGCGGCATGTCCTGCTCACGGCAGACAAGAATAATCTCTTGGATAAGGGCGCAGTTTTCAAATGCTGACAGGGTATACGCAATGGCCGGTTTACCCAGCAGCGGAATAAACTGCTTACTGTCGGCAGTGCCCATACGGGTGGAGCTGCCGGCGGCTACGATAATGGCGGAAACAAAATCGCTCATAACATCACCTGTAGTCCCTTTCGGTTGTCGGTTTATCAGACGAGCGCGAGCGCCTGAGTCAAATCCGCAATCAAATCATCGGCATTTTCCAGTCCGACGGAAAGACGGATTAAATCGGGCGCAACGCCGGCTTCACGAAGCTGCTCGTCGGAGAGCTGACGGTGGGTGTGGCTTGCCGGATGGAGCAGGCAGGTTCTCGCGTCGGCAACATGGGTCGCAATCGTCGCGAGCTTGAGGCTGTCCATGAAGGCAATCGCCTTGTCTCTGCCGCCCTTGACGGCAAAGGCGATGACGCCGCAGGAGCCGTTGGGCAGATATTTCTCGCAGAGGTCGTGGTACTTGTCGCCGGGAAGTCCGGGATAGTTGACCCAGGCGACCTTATCGTTGGCGGCGAGGAACTGCGCAATCTTCATGGCGTTCTCGCAGTGGCGCTGCATACGGACATGCAGAGATTCCAGTCCTGTGTTGAGATAGAACGCGTTCTGCGGCGACTGAATGGAGCCGAGGTCGCGCATGAGCTGGGAGGTCGCCTTGGTGATGTAGCCCAGCTTGCCGAATTTCTCGGCGTAAATCAAGCCGTGATAGCTGTCGTCGGGCGTGGTCAGACCGGGGAACTTGTCGGCATGCGCCATCCAGTCAAAGTTGCCGCTGTCGATAATCGCGCCGCCGACGCTGACCGCGTGACCGTCCATGTACTTGGTGGTGGAATGTGTCACGATATCCGCGCCGAACTCAATCGGACGGCAGTTGACGGGCGTGGCAAAGGTGTTGTCCACAATCAGCGGAACGCCGTGGCTGTGTGCCAGACGGGCGAATTTTTCAATATCGAGCACCGAAACGGTGGGATTGGTGATGGTCTCGCCGAACATGGCGCGCGTGTTGGGACGGAACGCCTTGGCAAGCTCCTCCTCGGAAGCGTCCTGGTCAACGAAGGTGACGTCAATCCCCATCTTCTTCATGGTCACGCCGAGCAGGTTGTAGGTGCCGCCGTAAATCGCGGAGGAAGCGACAATGTGGCTGCCGGTTTCGCAGATATTGAACAGGGCAAAGAAATTGGCAGCCTGTCCGCTGGAGGTGAGCATCGCCGCTACGCCGCCTTCGAGCGCCGCGAGCTTTGCCGCCACCATATCATTCGTCGGGTTCTGCAGCCGGGTGTAAAAATAGCCGGCTGCTTCCAGATCGAACAGCTTGCCCATATCGTTGCTGGAGGCGTATTTCCAGGTCGTGCTCTGGTAAATCGGGAGCTGTCTCGGCTCGCCGTTCTGCGGCTCGTAGCCGGCATGCAGACATTTGGTTTCTACATTCATATTCAATTACTCCTTTGGAATTAGTTTACATAAATAAGCCCTTGATGAAGCCGGTAATCGCGTCGGTGCCCCAGATGATGCCGCAGGTGAGCAGAATCAGCAGTATCGCGGAAATCACCTTGACGGTCGTGCGCTTTGCCGGGCTCATGGCTTCTGCCTCGTCGCCCTCGGCGGTCTGTTCCACGTCGGACATATCGACCTTGATTTCCTCGCCCTCCGGCTTGATGGCGCCGATGCCGACACAGACGTCGTAAGCCGCCTGATAAGCGGAAAACGGCACGAGAATATCCTTGTCGTTGGGGTCGCTGCCGGTGATAACATCGGCGGAAATGTTGTTTTTCCGCGCAGCACACTCGCTGGGAATACCGGCGCTCTCCAGCGCGGACTGAATCCGCTGCGCTTCAAAGCCACCGGCGGCAATCAGAAAAACGGGGGTGTTCTGATCGTCAATCGGATAGAGCGGCTGCGGCTTGCGGCACTCGGTACACGCCTGCTGAACGTCGTCGTAGGTATGCTTGCATTTTTTACAGTATTTCATGGTAAGGTTTCCCTTTCTTTTGATATACACCAGTATTTTACCACAAAAAAGCGGCAGGTACAATACCTGCCGCAAAATTTTATAGAAAGACCGGCTGCACCTGCCGGTGTTCCAGTGCCGCCTTGACGCATTCGGGCAGCTTGTCAAAGTCCGCCACAAGCGAATGAGGCTTTTTGACCGGGTCGTCCTGCCGCATGGGCACAAAAAAGATGTGCTTGGTGTTGAGCAGTCTGCCGATATTCTGCGCCGA
Organism: uncultured Clostridia bacterium; assembly: GCA_947170465.1. Taxonomy (GTDB): domain Bacteria; phylum Bacillota; class Clostridia; order Oscillospirales; family Acutalibacteraceae; genus Ruminococcoides. The sequence continues at coordinate 19,164 of CAMVTS010000037.1, read as the reverse complement.
CGCGCCCAGCGCGTCATTAGTAGCCACGCAGAGCAGCACCGGACGGAGAATCCGCAGATGGGATTTTGCCGCCATGGTGACGGCGGTGTCCGTCACGCCCAGCGAGAGCTTGGCGAGCGTGTTGCCGGTACAGGGCGCTATCACCAGCAAATCGCACAACTCCCTGGGGCCAATCGGCTCGGTCTCGACGGACGTGGCGAGCACCTTTTTGCCGGATATTTCCTCCGCCTGCTTCACCATGTCCTCCGCCTTGCCAAAGCGCGTGTCGGTGGAGGACGCGTTCTGCGACATGATGGGCAGCACGTCATAGCCCATCTCCTTCAGCGCGCGCATTTGCTCAAACGCCTTTGAAAAGGTGCAAAAGGAACCGCACATCGCAAATCCTATGGTTGCTTTTGTCACCGATGAACCTCCTCGATGATTTGGAATACTGTTGTTTTAATGATTTCCCCTGCCGCCTTGGGCGCGCATTTTCCGGGCAGCGAGAGCGCGCGCTGCGCGTCAATCCGCAGGGCGCTCGCCGCCTCAAAATCCACGCCGCCGGGCAGGGACGCAAGGTCTGTCAACAGCGTATGGCGGTCGGTGTTTTTGAGCAGCTCTTCATTGAAAATCCGCGCCGGAACGGTATTGAACACCAAATCGTAGCCGCGGATTTCGCGCAGCTCTTCGGTATTGACAAAGCGGTAGCCCAGCGCCCGGATATATGCCGCGTCGGTGGTATTGCGGGCGCTGACCGTCACGTCCGCGCCGACCGCCTTCAATAAACGCGCCAGCACCTTGCCGATTCTGCCGAAGCCTACGACCAGCGCCCGGCTGCCGGCTATCGTGCCCTCATAGGCGCTCATGGCGCACTCCAGCGCGCCCTCCGCTGTCGGCACGGCGTTGAGCACGGCGAAATCGTCTCTCGCCGCGTAGTCAAAGAGCTTCGCGCCCTTCAGCTCCGGATAGGCGCTGAGCACGCGGTCCTTCATGGCGGCGAAGAGCGGCTTTTCCTTGAGCAGCTCCAGCTCTTCGCTGTCGAAATAAATCACGTCATTGGAAAAGGGCGCGTTCAGGCTGCCGTCCGCGCGGACAGACGGCAGGGGCAGCAGCACCGCGTCGCTGTAGGCAAGCGTTGTCCGGACGTCGGCAATCGTCAGTCCGCCAAAGCTGCGCAGGCTGTCAAAGCCACCGAGCAGCACGGAATAGCCGTCCCTGAACAGCGAATCTGCCAGAAACAGCTGCCGTTTGTCGCCGCCGAGTATACCAAAGGTTTTGATTTCATGCTTCATCATATCACACCAACCGTCATTTACTGTTTGGTATAGGATATGCGGCAACATAGAAAAGCGTTCAAAAGAAAAAGAGTCCGGAAAACCGGACCCCTGAAATGCATTGAAATTTTACGCTTCGGCGATGACCTCAACCTCGACCAGCACATTCTTCGGAAGGGTTTTGACCGCGACGCAGGAGCGTGCGGGCTTGGAGGTGAAATAGGTGCCGTAAACCGCGTTGAAGGCGGCGAAATTGCCCATGTCCGCGAGGAAGCAGACAGTCTTGACAGCCTTGTCAAGCGAGCTGCCGGCAGCTTCGAGGACGTTTTTGAGGTTCGTGCAAACCTGCTCGGTCTGCGCTTCGATGGTGGTAGCTTCTACCTCGCCGGTCTGGGGGTTAATCGCAATCTGACCGGAGGTGAATACCAGTCCGTTCGCCTTGATTGCCTGGGAATAAGGACCGATAGCGTCGGGAGCGTTTTTAGTATAGATTTTTTCCATAGCGGGATGCCTCCTTAAATTAGCTTGAATCCGGCGCCGGTGAGCGCTGCGGAAATTTCGTTGACATGATTGAAGTTTCTCGTTTCGAGAATGATACGCAGGTAGGCGGCGGTGACGTCGGTGCCTTCACCGGCTCTCTCGTGGTGAACGGAGATGACGTTCGCGCCGTGGTCGGCGATAATCTTGGAGACCGCCAGCAGCTGACCGGGCTTATCCTGCAGCTCGATGCAGAGCGTCTGCTGTCTGCCGCTCATGATAAGACCTCTCTTGATGACGCGGTTGAGAATCGTCACGTCGATATTACCGCCGGAGACAATGCAGACAACCTTCTTGCCCTTGAGAGGCAGCTTGTTGTACATGACAGCCGCCACAGGCGCCGCGCCGGCACCCTCGGCAATCATCTTCTGGGTTTCGATTAATTTGAGAATCGCGGAGGAAATCTCGTCATCGGAAACGGTGACGACCTCGTCCACGTACTTCTGAATGTATTCAAAGGTGTGCTCGCCCGGCTCCTTGACCTGGATACCGTCGGCAATAGTGGAAACCTTGTCGAGCGATACCGGCTTGCCGGCTTTGAGGGATTCGTACATAGAGGGCGCGCCCTCAGCCTGAACGCCGTAGACCTTGATGTTGGGGTTGAGGCTCTTAATCGCGCAGGCTACGCCGGAAAGCAGTCCGCCGCCGCCGATTGCCGCGACGACCGCGTCTACGTCTGGCATTTCGTTGAGAATTTCCAGACCAATTGTGCCCTGACCGGCGATAACATTCTCGTCGTCAAAGGGGTGAATGAAGGTGTAATCCTTCTCGTCGCGCAGACGGAGCGCTTCGTTGTAGGCGTCGTCGTACACGCCCTTGACCATGCAGACCTCGGCGCCGTAGCCCTTGGTGGCTTCCACCTTGGAAATCGGCGCGCCGTCGGGCAGACAAATCAATGACTTGATGCCGTATTTGGTCGCGGCAAGCGCGACGCCCTGGGCATGGTTGCCTGCGGAACAGGCGATAACGCCTCTCGCCTTTTCTTCCTCGGAAAGCTGGGAAATCTTGTAGCCGGAACCCCTCACCTTGAAGGAACCGGTAATCTGCAAATTCTCCGGCTTCAGGTAGACCTCGCACTCGTCGGTGATGGCGGGCGCTTTGACAATATGCGTCTGGCGGATAACGTCCTTGAGCACATAGGATGCGTGATAAATCTTGTCAAGCGTTAACATCGGTGACACTTCCTTTTATCTCCATAAAATTACGTAATCCCTATTTTACACCTTTTTTCGCAAGAAATCAAGCATTTTTATGCAACACCGCAAGTTGACAAAAACCTGCTTATGAAACGCTTGCTTTCTGTGATATTTTGTGCTATGATAAGATAAGCTATTATTTAGGAGTGATGAACGGTGCAGCTGAAAGAATCCGGTGAAATGTACCTTGAAACCATCTATGTCCTCTCACAGCGCAAGGGCTTTGTCCGCTCGATTGACGTCGGCGAGAAAATGGGTTATTCCAAGCCCAGCGTCAGCCGTGCGGTTGGCATTCTGCGTGACGGCGGTTATCTGACGGTTGGTCACGACGGCGGCTTGCAGCTGACCGAAGCCGGTCTGGAGGTTGCACAGCGCACCTACGAGCGCCATACGGTGCTCAGCGCGTTCTTTATGAGTCTCGGCGTGGACGAAACCACCGCCACCAACGACGCGTGCAAAATCGAGCACGTCATCAGCAGCAAAACCTTTGCCGCTGTCAAGAAGTATTTCAACGAAGAAATGCAAAAATAACCACGCGCACAAACGCCCTGTATTCCGGTGAATACAGGGCGTTGTTTTATGATGTTGTTTTGTCAAATTCCGCCGCGAGGTTGGTTATCCAGATTCCCTTGCGAATCATCACCGCGCCGATAATGATTTTGATGATGTCCGCCGCCTGGACAATCGCATAGACAGCAAGAATGGGCAGTCCTGTCCAAAAGCAGAGTATCTGCGCCAGCGGTACCGTGACAAGCCATGAAAATACGCTGTCAAAAGCAAAGGTCACGAGCGTTTTTCCGCCGGAACGCAGGGTGAAATACAGCGAATTGAGAATGCCCTGCACCGGAAAAAACAGCGCCGTGATAATGATAAAGCCGGTCGCCAGGGAGCGCACGTCGCCGGTGGTTTCGTACAGCATGGGAAACACGCCCGACAGCGCTACGAGGATGACAGTCAGTCCGACGCAGAGAACCGCCGTGAACCAGGTGAGCAGGCGCGATTCCTTGACGGCGCGTTCCGCTTCTCCTGCGCCAAGCGACTGTCCGACAAGAATGCCAACCGCTGTTCCCAGCGCAACAAAGACGACGTTCATCAGATTGCAGAGGACGTTCGAGATATTGATGCCGGCAACGACCTCCAGTCCGCGTACCGAATAACACTGCGTTAATGCCGCCAGACCTGCCGCCCAGAGAAATTCGTTGAGCATAATGGGGACGGTCTTTTTGAACATGCTTTTGCCGACGTCGCCGGGGATTTTCAGCGTCCGCCATAAGTCCTGAATGAACGGGTGATTTTTCTTTCGCAGGGTCGCCCAAATGACAATCACCGCCATTTCAAGATAACGCGCAATGACCGTCGCCAACGCCGCGCCCTGCACGCCCAGCTTCGGAAAGCCAAAGCTGCCGTAAATCAACAGATAATTGAAGATGATGTCCGCGACAACGGAAACAATGCCTGCCGCCATCGGCTTCACACTGTCGCCCGTCTCGCGCAGGGTGCTCGCGTAAATCTGTGTGACCGCCATCGCCGGCAAGCCAAACAGCATGATGTGCAGATAGTCCTTGGCGTGACTGACCGTCAGCGCCGCGTCGATTTCGGCGCTCTCGCCGTGCAGATAGAGGTTTATCAGCGCGTTCTCCCCTATCAGCAATACCGCAATGCCAACGGCGGTGATGGCGATGGACACCAGCGCCTTCATACGCGCCGAGGAACGCACGCCCTCGGTGTTGCCCTGTCCGTAGAACTGCGCCGAATAGATGCCTGGTCCGGACATGCCGCCAAACAGCGCCAGTGCGAACACGAACAAGAGCTGTCCGATAATCGACACCGCTGTCATCGCTTCGGTGCCCAGACTGCCGACCATGATGTGGTCGACCAGTCCGACCGCGTTGGTGATGCCGTTCTGTATCATCATCGGCACCGCCAGAATCAACGCGCGTTTGAGTACCAGCTTTCGGTTCACGCTGTCACCCTCCTTTTCTTACCAACGGCTATTGTATCACGAATCCGGGAGCTTGGCAATACATTGTTTTTCACGGCTTCGCGGGTCGCCTTTTTGCTCATTTTGCCTATCGGAACCATTTTCATTTTCTCACCTTCTTTTCCCAAAAATATCTTGACTTATTTTGTTTTCGTGCTACAATAGAATCAGTCCCAAAATGCGCCGGTGGGCGCTCTCTCCCGCCTTTTGAAAAACACATCTTGACGAAACCTCCAAACGGCGGGACGGAAAGGTTTTCTGTAAAGCCAAAAACAACCTCTCTCTATACATCTGTTGTCTATTTCTGTGATGTAAAAGGAGGTATTTTTATGACACACGCAGTATTCCCGACAATTGATTTGATTGCCACCGGGAAAAACATCATTCGTCTGCGAAAAGCGCACGGACTTTCTGTCCGTCAGCTTCAGCTTTATTTTGGGTTTGAGGAGCCGCAGGCCATCTACAAATGGCAGCAGGGCAAATGCCTGCCGTCTGTCGATAACCTCTTTGCGCTCAGCCGTCTGCTCGGCGTTTCCATGAACGAAATCCTCGTGCAGACCCCACAACTCAATCTTACAAACAACGGACAGTCAGCCGACTGTCCGTTTCCTTTTTGTCTGATTGGCAGGCAATCACAAAACAACTTTGATTTCGCTGTTCTACATCATATATTTATCGTAACTCAATAAATATATATTGACAAACTGAAATCTATGTGCTACACTAAGGACAGAAAGGTGGTTTTAATATGACACAGAAGCATTTATCCATCGCGGCACGAATTATGATTATTCTGTTCGCCGTCCTCGGACTGGCGTTTTACGGCGCGGCGGTGCCGATTGGTGGGTTGGATCTCCTCAAGGACGCGCCCGAACTGCAGTACGCCTATCTGCCGTGGCTGATCTTTATGGAGCTGATGGTGATCCCCGACTACGCGGTGCTGGTACTGGCGTGGCAGGTGGCGGTCTCCCTCGGTCATGACAAGGCGTTCATTCCGGAAAACGCGCGCCGGCTCAAGCTGATCTGCATGATTTCGCTCGCGACCACGGCGTACTTCTTCCTGGGCAACACGGTGTTCTTCTTCCTGAACATGAATCATCCGTCGGTCTATCTTCTCAGCTTTGTGCTGTCGTTCATCGGACTGGCGATCTCCGCAGCGGCGGCGATTCTCTCCACACTCGCGCACAAGGCGGCGGACTTGCAGGAGGAAAGTGAGCTGACGATATGAGAAGGATCCTTGCGTTGCTCCTCGCGGCGATTCTCTGCATCTCCGTGAGCGGCTGCGCCGGCTTGAAAACGGAGGAATATGACGCGCAAAAAGAGATTCGCCATATCTTCGGAAGGAAAGGCGATCAATATGTGTTTTCGGACAACGCGACGCTGTGGATTGACGCGCACGAGGAAAAGGAAGTCATCTTCGGCTACGACGAGGTCATCCGTTACGATGACAGCCTGAACGACGGCTTGCTGACGGGCAAATTCGACCTCTGGGCATGGCATGACTTCCAACTCTTCATCATCATGGACGGTTGGTTTTACGTCTACGATATCCGCGCGAAACGTCTGCAAAAATATACCGAAAAGGAACTGGCGGAGGTCTATCCCGATTACCAAAGCTACGGCTGGAGCATCAGCGGATGGTCTAAGCGCACCGAAGCCGCCCGCCAAAAATATCCGCATCTGATAGGAGAACCATGATGGGACAAATCATTTTTAATATCGACGTGATGCTTGCGAAGCGTAAAATGAGCGTAACAGAGCTGTCACAGCGCGTAGGGATCACGATGGCAAATATCTCGATTCTGAAAAACGGCAAGGCGCGCGCGATCAAGGTCGGCACGCTGGCAAAGCTCTGCGAAGCGCTGGACTGCCAGCCCGGGGATCTGCTCGAATACCGCGCGGAGGATCCATGAAGAAAACAGTTGGCGCACTCTCCCTCTTTTTGACGTTGATTTTGCTGTGCCTGAGCGGTTGTATGCCCCTCGACGCGCTAAAACTCCCTGCGCCAAAGGAGGTCAATTACGCGAACAAAGCGTTGATACGCTACTGCGACGAGGAACAGCCTCAGACCGTTCATATCGTGGATCAGCTGTTCGCGCTGAACGCTCCAAACCCTGAAAACCGCACGCCGCTGGTATCAGGCACATTCGAGAAATTCGCCTTCGTCGACGGAACGCTCGCGGTTTACATGGAGCTGACCTACTACGTGTTCGACGTAGAAAACTACGAATATCCCCCTGCCGCAATCGTCGGCAGCTACGACGCATGGCGTGCGTACATGGAGCCATTCTACCACCGCTACACCATCCCGGAATTCGAGAAAGCCTGCCCGCAGTTTCAAGACTGCGAGTGGACGGTGATTCGCGAAAAAACTCCAAGGAGATAATGATGAAAAAGTATTTGTTTGTCATGATTGGTCTTATGGCAGTTGTATTCCTTTCGGGTTGTTGCAATCCGATCTTGAAATTGCTTTTTGAAGAACAGCAGGGGAATTTGAGAGTATTATACGGCAGAAATGCTACAGATTACATATATGATAAAAAAGTTCATCTGTGTTTCGGTCACGGGCGCCGCGAGGATTCATTAGGATTATACTTGGATCATGCGTGCGGAAAAGAAAAAATCATACTGGAAGCTGATTTCCAAAAAGCTGCTTTTGAAAAAGAACGCCTATTTGTTTTTTCGGAAAACAAATACTATATTCTCAACATGGACAGCTATGTGGTTCCTGAATATCCAACGGTATCCTATACAAATAACGCAGGGCATGAAGTGACAGAGGACGTCGAAATTCAGTATGACTTACAGGAATACAATGGCGCAACGTTTGAAGCCCTCTATCCTGACAGCCAATCTTTTGAATGGATTTCATGGTAGTGGCTTCAATATTCAACGGACAGTCGGCTGACTGTCCGTTTCCTTTTTGTCTGTTCTCAAAGGCGTGGAAAGCACCCGCCGGCGCGTCTTCTTCCGACCAATTTCCGGCACGCCGCCAAGCCCTGAGCCCTCATGAGTAACGGCATAATGAACGCTCTTGCCTGAGAAGTCCAGCGCCATCGGATAGATACCCCATCAGTTGGGACCGACGATGAAGATAGCCGCCTTTTCCCTTGCCAAGCAATTTGATGATTTGATATTCGATACCGTTTACCGAAAGTTTCTCCATACTTACCCCTTCCAATAGAAAGTGAAATGCTTATCCTTGCGGAAGCCGAGTTTTTCGTAAAACGGCATATCGGACAACACGTATGCTTTCTTTGCGCCGAGCGATCTCGCGCGGTTCAGCGCTTCATAAATCACCGCTTTCGCTACGCCCTTTCCCCGGTAGGACGGCACGGTGCAGACAGGCTCAACATAGGCGTAATCGGTCTTGCCGGAATACCACAGGCAGCAGTAGGAAACATATTCTCCGCCACCGTTTTTAGCCGCTATACTGAGAGAAGGAATGAAATGCTTACGGAACTCAGGAATCTCGGGAAAAACATCGCCATCCCTTTCAAATTCCGCCTTGTCGGTTCCGTGGTCAAAGCCCTGCCATAAGAGCCATTGAAAGGCAACCGGCTCCTTCACCGGGTCAAGCTCCGCAAAGTATAAGCCGTCGGGCAAATCAACAGAAAGCTCCTTGTTCAAATCGATCCGCATAACGATTTCTGTTTGTTCGGCAATCTCAAAGCCTGTCGATTCTACCGTGCATATTTCATCGAAGCAAGTATCGCAGATAGCGATACCCAAGCCGTTTTCATCTTTCAATTCCCGATAAGCATAGTCGAGAATTTCGGGATAGAGCGCGCTGTATTCCGGCAGTACGCCGACAAACGCCTCGCCGAAATACATATCGTAGATCGCCGCGCCGACAACTCTATCATCGTCAATCCAAATCCCGATAGAGTTCATCAGGCTTTTGTCGAATTCAGGGTGCTCCATCATCCACTCGAACCGTCCCCAGTTCCAGTTGATATGGTTTCGACTTTTGCGGTTCAGCTCGATAAAAAAATCGCATACCGATTCATAATCGCTGTTGCTGTAATTCTTGAAATTCATAATATCCTCATCTTATCATATTGAACATTCCCGGTCCGTCCCAGTCGCAGGGACGTTCCTCAAAGCCGTGTTTTTGATAGAATTTTACTGCATTTTTTGAGCTGATAAGCTCCAAACTAACCGCCCATCCGGGTTTGATGTTTTCTTTGATATACTTTTCCAAAGCGTTCAGCAACAGCGTGCCTACGCCCTTTGATTGATATTCGGGAACAACGGCGAAGTCCTTGATGTAGAATGACATTCCGCCGTCACCGATTAAACGAACCATACCGACAGGCGTGTTATCATCATAAGCCGTAAAGGTTGCTGTAGTATTTTTTAACGCCGTTTGAACCTGCTCAATCCCGGGCGGCTCCCAACCGACAGAGGTGTAGAGCCGCAGGAACAATCCGGCAGATAACTCATTTGTTTTTATTGTCATTTTTTCTCCTTTTCCACGGACGCGCCTTGTCTGTCCAGCCCTTCTCCTTCCAGTAACGCACGCCAATGAGATAGACCTTTCTCAAAGCCGATATTATCGATCGCTCCCTCCGACCAAATCAGGTCGAGGGAGTTCTTCTCAAACGGTAATTCTTCCATTTTGCCGACGACGCCTTTTAGTCTTTCCGACAAACCGCTGCGCAGCGCTTTTTTGTCAAGCTCCCGAACGAATTCGGGGAACATATCTAAACCAACAATATTGCCGGACAAATATTCGGCAAGCACTAAGGTCTGACCGCCTGTTCCGCAGCCTAAGTCAGCGATACTTTCAAATCGGTTCAAATCTCCCAAAAAGCTCAAAGCCCTCTCTACCGTTTCTCGGCTGCCGGGTCCCTGACGCTCTAAACCGACATGCGCCTCTAACAATAAATCCAAAAAACTCGGTTGATTATTTTCCTGTTGTTCTGTCATATATCATCAAAATTCCTTTCACTATCAGTATTGTAAAACACATGATTCCGGCATACGGCTGGCGTGTGACTATAAACAAAAATACTGTGATTACTGATAACACCACGCCTGTTATCAATCGGTGTCTGTTCCATAACGGTCTGTCAAGGTGACTGATAACGACAGCGCAGATTCCGTTTATTACCGTTATACCGATCACAGCGGCATAAACAATTATTATCCAAAGGCTGATATTTGAGATGCCGAACAGCGTCACTGCCGCCTCATTTTCGCCGTTGCCGAATACAGGCAAGAACAACAACAGCACGGTCAGGATATCGAGCAGGCCGCATATCAGTGCAGTGTATTTTTTTATCGTTTCATGCTTTTCGGTTTCCGCCGCGGTGATAATTTCATCGGGGCAGATCAGCTCGTCAATCGAAACGGAGAAATAACGCGATATCTCTTTCAGGGAGTCGATATTGGGATAGCCGCGTCCCGACTCCCATTTTGAGATTGCTGTCCGTGACACATAAAGCTCCTTTGCAAGCTCCTCCTGCGTCAGCCCCTTGCTTTTCCTAAGCGCCTGCAATTTTTCGTTAAATTCCATTTTCTTTCCTCATATCCGTGTACAGGACAGCGGCATCATAAAGTTTAAACAATCCAATGCTCAGCAAAATCGAGCCGATGATATCTGTCGCCCAATGAACGCCCGATATCAGCCTGCCGATCACCATAAACGCCGCGAACAATACCGCAAAGACATATACAGTAAGTCTGCTTGCCTTGCTCTGACATCTGCGCTTGACCTGCAGCACCAATGTCGGCATGACCGACAGCACCAGAAGCGTTGTCGAGGACGGATAGGATACTTCTAAAAACCCATCTATCAGAACCGGTCTGTAATTGATTGGGATCATTTCAAAGATTAGATAAGCCGCGATGACAATAATATAGTAAATACCCAAAATAATAATATCGGGATCGACCTTGAACAAGCTCCTGCGGCGTATCAGCTGAGTAAGTCCTAAAACACCAAAGCCCATACAGACCGCGATCGGCACAAGCCCCAGCCAATCCGTTATGACATAGAGCCGCATATGAACACCTATAAGCCGATGAAACCAAGTGTTAAACGCCGCAAAGCCGACCGCCGTTCCTTGCTGTCCGACATTTTGAACATCAACGCTCATAATCAGAATCGTCCATAATACAAACGCGGCAAGCAAGCCGACTCCGGTTAATAAAACTCTTTTCGCTTTCATTTTCATCTGTCCTTTCGATTGTTTGCACTTTGAAAGTAACAGATAGAGTCAAAAATGTAAAGAATCGCTCCGTCACATCGGTGATACAAAGCGTGTCATTCACAAATACAGGTGTTTTTTATCCTGTTATCCCAAAAACGCATTTTTCTGTTCTTTTTCCGGTAAAAGACGAATCCGTCCTCAATCTTTATGATACGATAGCCTAATCTTTTGTAAAAAGCATTTGTCCGCTCATTCCAACATGGGGTATCCAGATCAAACTCAGCAGCACATGGGAAATTCTTTTCTATGCATTCCATCAAACGAATTCCGTAACCTTTTCTATGATAGATGCTATCAATAAATATTCTGCCAATGTACACGCTGTTTTTGGTTTCATCCGGGAATAGTATGGCTGCCCCGACCAAATCTTTTCTTATCATTGCCCGATACAAATGTCCCTCGCGTGCCATTTGTTTATGCCATTCTACCGAATCAAATCCGGGCGGACAATCACCTTTTGCTCCGCCGACATTTACATCTGTTTCAAAAGCTCTGATAGACATATCCACGATTTTTTCTACTTGATTTGCTTCTGCTTTGACAATAACCATCTCACTTCTCCAAACTGTCTTACAACTTCCGTTATCCCTCTTGGGGCTTCCGTTTAATACGAATATTTTCATTTTCTCACCCCATCATATATACAGCGCAAAAATGCCGCAGGTGCTTTTCTATGTCCTGCATAACCTTCTGCCGGTACTGCGGCTGTCTGTCGGCTTTTGCAATCATCGCCACAACAGGCGAGGTCAGCTCCATGGCGAGAAGCGACGGGTCGTCCTGCTTGAACAAACCCTCGTTCATCATATCTTCGATGATTTTGGCGTACATCTTTTGAACACCGCCGACTTGGTGGCGTGTGGTGATTTCGGCAAAGCGCTCGCTTCTGAACTGCTCACGAACAAGGAATTTTCGGATTTTCCCGATTATCAGGTCAAAAACGGTAAACTCCACCTTTTTCATAGCGATTGCAATAAATTCATCCCGGCTGTGCGGCAACTTGCCGAAATGCTTCTCAGAGCCGAAGCTCTCTTCATAACGCGCCTCTGCCGTGTCGATCAGCGCGTTCAGAATATCCTCCTTGCCCTTAAAGTGATTGTAGAGCGACGGCGCTTTAATGCCGACCTTTTCGGCGATCTGCTCCACGCTCGTTCCGTCATAGCCGTTCTCTGAAAAGAGCGTCAGCGTTTCGTTCAGTATTTTATCTCTTGTCGTCATAATATCCTCCAAAGAAAAAGACTAATAGCCGTTAGTCTCATTATAGCTAATGGTTATTAGTCTGTCAAGAGTTTTTTCTTTTCAAAGCAAATCGTATGATTGATTTATATGCAAAAGAAACTCGACAGTATCGTCGAGAGCGTCGTAAAAGAAATCTTTGACCGTATTAAGGGCGTTCCCAAAAGTGCCATAATCAATTCACGCTATAAGGAAGAACTAACGGTCAGAAAGGCAAACCTCAAACGTCTGCAATCGGAATACGCCAAGGAGCTTGAAAAGCTGAACAAGCTCCGTGAGGAGGTTGTAAAGTCTATTCAGGGCGAAAGTGCTTTTTCACAGTCTATGCTGGCAGGGCTCGTCGAGGATTCCGAGAAGAAATCAGAATCATTGAAAGCACAGTGCGAAAAGGCTGAACTTGATGTAGAATCCTCAAAAACGCTCATCAAGGATTTAAACGACCAATATGACGAAATCATTTCGTGGTCAAGCCTTTATGACAGTGCTACCATTGAAGCTAAAAAGATGATAGTAAATTCGATGATCAAACGAGTTGATGTTTACCGCAACTATGAACTAAATATAGAGCTGAATATGAATATCCGCCAGTTCTTCCTCGGTATGGAGGAAACAGATAGTATTCCAATTACGGCATAAAAAATTCCCGCCTGTTCACTTAATGTGAGCAGGCGGGGATTTTTATTATAGACAGAAATTATAATCGAAAAAAGTCTATCCGCTTCTTTAAACCTTTCAAATCATTATGCGTTATTTATCGCGTCGATGAAATCCGATATAAACCTATTACGAGCTTCCTCGTTCACTTCGAGTATGGAGAGATACGGGTTTAAATCCTCGAGCTCTACCAAAAGCAGTCTGCCGTCCTTGGTTCGGCACGCATCTACTCTTTGTATACCGTTTTTTACCGAGTTCCACTCTATGAATCTTTTGGCGAAAGCAATATCCGATTTGTTACAGGCATATTCCTTTAACTCCCACCTTTTCGATTTATCCGGTGCATACAACGCATATTCAAATTTGTCGTTAATAAAATAAAACGACACCTCATACACAAAATCAATTTCGGGTTGAATCAAGTAGTCTCCGTCAGAATTACTACGTTTTATCAGCTCATCTTTGGTAATAAATTCAAGCCCGATAGAGTCAGCGCCGTCTTTTGGCTTTATAACAAAACGTTCAGCTTTAGGGAGTAATCCGAGATTACTAATTGAATCCACCGCAGGAATAACAGGATAGCCCTCAAGTGTGAGGTCGAGCAAATACTGTTTGCCACACATATCGGCTTTGCCTGTGAAAGTATTATATGTTTTCAGTCCTTTTTGCGAAACACGCTCAACAAACTCTTGGTAGACATCTTTATACTCAATAACGCTTCCCGTATTTCTGAATACAATTAAATCCACCATATCTTCAAAACTTTCCGCGCATTTTGGATGACAGAGTACAACATCAAATGATTCTTTGAGCTTATTGGTTATATAAATATCTTCCTCGCTGTAATTTCTTCCTTTTGCCTTATAGCATAAATCCGTCAGATATAGTATCCTTTTGTTTTTCATAATGGCGCTGTTTCCTTTTTGCATTTTGTTTTATCTTTCCAAAAGTATAGCACAAAACAAAAAATATGAAAAGAGGGAGTATCGTGATGATACTCCCAAAATTCGTGGTGGACCATAGGGGGATCGAACCCCTGACCTCCAGATTGCGAACCTGGCGCTCTCCCAGCTGAGCTAATGGCCCTTGTCAATTGTATGAAATTGTAAATTGCTTTGGGGGTGCGTAAGCCAGCCGGTTGGGCTCCCAGCTGAGCTAATGGCCCTTGTTGTTATTTTGTTTTATGGGGTGCGTAAGCCACCCTGTCGGACTCCCGACTGAGCTATACCCCCAGACACAAGAATTATTATATCATAAAATTCCGCGTTTGGCAAGACTGTTTTTTCAAAAAAATTATAATTTCACATTTTGTTCACAATTCTTTCGCTATAATTCCCTAAAAGACTTGCAAAAATCGCTTTTTTTGCTATAATATTTACTGGAATTATCTTTCCAAAAAATCACACTGAGGAGGAACATCTCTTTGGAAAAACTTTTTCATCTGAAAAAGCACGGTACGAACATCAGAACTGAGATTATCGCCGGTCTGACGACCTTTCTGACCATGGCGTACATCATCTTTCTGAATCCTACCGTCATCGGCAAAAGCAATCCTGATTTAGCGAACCTGCCCGGAACCATGGAGGACACGGCGGTTATCACCGCTACCTGCATCGGCGCGGCGATTGGCACATGGCTGATTGGATGGCTGTCCAACTATCCGCTGGCGCAGGCTCCCGGTCTTGGTCTGAACGCGATATTCGCCTACACCCTCTGCCTCGGCTTTGGTCTTTCTGCCAAAGCGGCGCTCGCGGCGGTATTTCTCGGCGGCATTGCTTTTATTTTGCTGACCGTCACCGGCGCAAGAACCGCCATTGTCAAAGCGATTCCCTACAGCCTTAAAAAAGCTATTTCCGCCGGCATCGGCTTGTTTATCGCGATTATCGGCTTTACCAATTCCGGCATCGTCATCGGTCAAAGTCAGGGCGCTCCCACCGCTGTTGACCTTGCCAGCTTTACGGATCCCAAGGTTATTCTGGCACTTGTTGGACTCATCATCATGACCATTCTGGTTATCCAGAAGGTCAAGGCGGGAATTTTCATCGGTATGATTCTGACCGCCGCTCTCGGCTGTCTCTGCCAGTTCGTCTTTGGCATCGACATGGGCGTTACCGCTCCCACCTCATGGGTTCCGATGCTCGACTTCTCCATGTTCGGTCAGTGCTTTGTCGGCTTTGGCGAGCTCTTCTCCGCGCCGCTTGCTTCTCTGCTTGCGGTTCTCGTCACACTGTTGCTCGTCGATATGTTTGACACTATCGGCACGCTGATCGGCGCGGCTGACAAGGCAGGCTATCTCGACGAGAACGGCAACCTGCCCAAGATTGAGAGAGCCATGCTCGCCGACGCTATCGCGACCTCTGTCGGCGCTATCTTCGGCACCTCTACCGTGTCCACCTATGTTGAGGCCACTTCCGGTATTGCCGCAGGCGGCCGCACCGGTCTGACCTCCACCGTTACCGGTATCTGCTTTGTGCTGGCACTCTTCCTCTCCCCGATTGTCGGTCTTGTGCCCTCTGCAGCCACCGCTCCGGTTCTGATTGTCGTCGGTATCATGATGTGTTCTTCCCTCAAGGATATTGAGTGGGATAACCTCGAGGTTGCCTTCCCTTGCTTCTTCACCGTGGTCGGTATGCCCTTCTTCTGGTCCATCACCGACGGTCTTGCTTTCGGCTTCATCTCCTACGTTATCGTCAAGGTTGCCAGAGGCAAGTTCAAAGAAATCCACCCCCTGATGTACCTCATCGTCGGTCTGTTTGTCCTGATGTATGTGCTCAGCGGTCTGCAGGCGCTCAAAATTCTGTAATTATTTACGCATACGGCGAAAGCCGCGGTTTGACCGCGGCTTTTTTTTGTGCTATTGCCGGTGCTGCTGCCGGAATTCGGACGGTGTGACGCCGTATTTGTGGCAGAACGCGCGTGAGAAATAGGACAGGTTGCTAAAGCCGCAGGACAGGGCGATTTCGGATACTTTTTTAGTGCTGTTCATCAGCAGGTCGGCTGCCATTTCCAGCCGGTAATTTTTGAGGTACTGCGCAAAGGAAATGCCGGTCAGCTGCTTGAAGAGCTTCGAGAAATGGCTCTCGGAATAATTGCTGACGGCTGCAACCTTCTCAACGGAAATGTTATCGGCGAAGTTTTCCTCCATGTATTCCAGCGAACGTTTGAGCTTGTCGTAGATGATATCCTCGTACTCCCTGCTCTTGTCGGAAAGCGCGCAGTACGGCATAATATGATGCATGATTTCAAAGAGCCGCGCCTTGATAAGCAGCTCCTCCTGAACGCGCTGCTGACGCGGATTTTGCAGCAAGCACGCTACGAGAGGCGTCAATTCGCGGTTGAGCGGATGGCGGCTTTCAATCAGCTCCGGCATGAGCAATTTATGACTGCTCAGCGGCTCGAGATACTTCTCCCGGCATACATCGTCCGCGCCGCTTTCAAGCATGGAAAACCGGAAAAGAATGTTAAAATAAAGCGCCCTCTCGCCGCCATGCTGCTTGATAGCGTGAATCATCTGCGGCTGTATCAGCACAAAATCGCCGCTGTGAACCACGTATTCCGTGTTGCGGACAGTCACATCGACAACGCCGTCACGCACTGCGATGATTTCCATTTCTTCGTGCCAGTGAAACGGAAAGCCGCTGATATATTCGGGCATTAAGCCCATATAGACGACATAAGGAAAAGCGTGCGTACCGTGTATTTTAGTTTCCTGATAAGCAGACATAAAGCACCTCTTGCGTGTTTTGTGTTAAGATTTTGCCTGTTTGATAGTACAATTATACGCTATTCAAGAGGATTGTTCAAGTCAATTTATCATCTGTCAATAGAACGCGCATGAACAGAAAACCGTTCATGCGCATTTCGCTTTTTTATATCATGGTATGCAGCATTTTTTCGCCAATCGGGTAGGCTGTTTCCATTTCGGTGAGATAGCCCTGAATCAGCGTCGCGTCAGCGATAGACGGCTCATCGCCGCGAATACCGGCGCGTTCGACTGCCTTTTCGCTCCAGTCAACGTCATATTCGACAAGGTGCTTCTGCAGCATTGTGACGTCCTGCACGTCGATTGTACCGTCGCCGTTGACGTCACCCTTCCGGTAGCTGTCGCGCAGTTGGAAGTTCATGGTTTTGGTATTGTTGTAGTAAAACGCTTCCGTCTGCGTGTGCGTATCATTGACAACACAGGTCACGGTGTAATCTCCAGCCGGTGCGTTTTTCAGCTTTGCGGAGTAATAATCGGAATACTCGTGTGAATCCATCCTATAACCGAGGTCGAAATGCTCACTGACAAGAATCTGATTCTTCTGGTTTGTGATTTTAAGATCGAGCGTGATATCGCTGCGGAAATTCTGGTCGGAGAGGTTAATAACGGCGGTTCTGAGAGTGGCAGTCGTGCCGGACTCCATCACCTGTCCCGCGAGGTTTCGCATAGACGAATCGGTAAGCAGCGTCTCTGTGAAGGTCAAATCCGCGTATTTTGCTTTTGAGCGCATGGCGACAAAATTCGTTTCACGCGGCAGCTTTTTACTGTAGGGCACCAGATACACAACGTCATCCAGTGCGGCGGTGATTTCATCGTCATAGTCGAAGCAGCAGACGCCTTTGCCGTTGACATACAGCGGATACATGTTCATGATATTCGGCGCGTTCTCGCGGGCGCGTCTTTCCACGACGTCCGAATCGGAATCCGTGATAAACAGCGCCTTGAAGCGTTCGGGATCATTGTCGGCATAACGGTTATCCGTTACCAGTCCCCAGCCCGTGACAGCATGACCGCCGCTGCTGCCGCTTTTCGATGTAAGCGCCAGTCCAAGGCTGCAGCCGTCGCCTGCTTTCAGGTGCCGGAGCAGGTTGTTCATGTCGTCACCGTTATGAAGCCAGTCCTCGCTGCTCACCATATCAAAGGCGTAATTGCGCAGATAGCCGCCGGAATCCGGGTAGTTGAGAATTTTGGCATAGGAAACGCCGGAATTGCCGACGATGGAAGCGTTGTTGAAAAACCACGCGAGAGCATAATATGTGTAGCCGCCGGAATTGCTGTAGGAATTGGCAAAAAGCGCCAATACCTCGTCCTCATTCCGGAAGCCTGCCTGCTTTGCCCAGCCGGTATAGGCGAGGATATCCGCGGTTGACGCAGCCCAACAGAGATTGCTGTCGGTATTTTTGAGACTTGCCTTTTCCGCGTCGATAAAATTAAGATGAGTCAGGTTAAACGGCTGTCCGCTGACGTAGGACTGTATTATTTCGCTCTGGATTTCTTCGACGTTATCCGCGGTCAATCCGGCGAGATAGACCGTCTCGGTGGTATTGGGAATATCAAATTCCGCGTGATAATACTTGCCGGCCGTCCGGTTTTCGCCGACTGTCATGACTTCCTTGCTGCCGAATCTCAGCGAATACTCGCCGACGTCATCCAGCTTATCCGCGCCGGGAATCCCGGAAAGCGGCTCACCGTCCGCCCCGACAGCGACTATGTCGATGTCAACCGTTGCGGCTGCTGCCGCCGTTGACCCCAGCATCGCCACGGAAAGCAGCGCGGCAATCATAGAAAGTATTTTTTTCATAAACATCCGTCCTTGTATTAGTATCATCCTATTATAACACGAAAAACCGCGTTTGAGACAACGGTTTGAACAAATAAAAAAAATTGTATGTTTTCACAAAAAAGCGCGGCTTTCTTGTGTAAATAAGCGAAAAGGCACGCTCACGATGTGTAAGAGACAGCGGTAGGTTATCTGCCGCCGTGCAAAAAGCGTTCCGTGAACGCGCAGCCGTCAACACCGTTGACGATCTCAGGGGCTGGGGGAAACTCACCAACAAGCGCTTTCTGTACAAGAAAGCATTGCTTGCCGTTAGTATCTGTTATTTTATGAATGCTTTTTTATAAGGTGTGACAGATTGGTACCCCCTAATCGGCAAAAAACTAACGTGTGACACACGAATAATTCTAATATGTAAATTTAATCAATATATCGTATGATACAATATAATAGAATATATATGTAGTTTATAGAAAGGGCTTGACACGGATGACAGAAAGAGCGATAATGCTGAAAGCAAGCAAGCAAGCAAGCAAGCAAGCAAGCAAGCAA
>CAMVTS010000036.1 GCA_947170465.1 uncultured Clostridia bacterium | reverse complement strand
TTCCGTTTTCATCTCTATTTGTGCCGGTGCCGCACCGGCATGTGGATTAAAATGACAGAACGGACTGCTGATGGCAGTCTTTTTTTTATCTGAGTTTTTTGAAAAACTTCTTTAACAACACTGCGCATTCTTCTTCCATGATGCCGCCGGTACATTCCGGCTTAAAGCCGTAGGGCAGCTCAAACAGATTGGTAATTGTACCGCAGGAGCCGTTTTTGAAATCATAGGCGCCAAATACAACCTTTGGAATATGCGCGTTCATAATTGCGCCGGCGCACATCGGACACGGCTCTAATGTTACATATAGTTCACAATTCCAAAGACGCCATCCTCCGAGTGTTTCACAGGCGTGTTGAATCGCGTCGATTTCGGCGTGAAGAATCGCGTTTTTTGTTTTTTCACGGCGATTTCTTCCTAAAGAAACAATTTTTCCGTTTTGCACAACGACAGCGCCGACCGGTACTTCACCGTCTTCAAACGCGTCCTGCGCCATTTCCAGCGCTGCCTGCATCCATTTTTCAGCTGTACTCATAGGTCTAGAGGAATCAGATTAATCAGTGTAATCGACAAGAAGGTGATCAGTGACACAATGATACCGGGACTGGTAAAGAATGCCTGCAGCTTATCCTTATAGCTCATAGTATCCACATAAGGTAATTCGGATTTTTCTGCTGCACCGAGCCGGAAAATATCTTTGTGTGTTTTTACCATATATATAAATGAAACCAAGCCGCCAACACAGAACAGGAATACAATAAAGAAATATATGGTATACAAGCTCCTCTGGTCAAGATTTCCGTTTGTTTCCAGTTCGTCCATCAGAGTTGCATAGAAATTGTTGCAGAAATGCAAAATAACGGAGGGTACGATGGAATCCATCATCAAATCCATATAGCCGAAAATCAAACCCAAAAGGGTAGCAAAAACAATCTGCGTCGTGTTGGAATGCATCATACCAAACATAATGGAGGAGCAAACCAGCGCAAAAGCCCTGCCGTACTTTTTCAATACGCCCATTACAATACCACGGAACGCAAACTCCTCCGCAAACGCCGGAACAATTGAGATTGCGACAGCGCTGAGAATGATTTCAAAGACCGAATATGTGCTGGTTTCAATGTTACCGGCGTGGTTTTCCAGACCAAAAACAGAAATGTTCCGTGCAAAAATATCCGCGGCAAAATTGGCTGCCATGGACACACCCATGCCCATCAGCACAATGGGAATCAGCATAGTCGGCTGAATCATCGTTTTTCCGAAGCATTTACGGATGCTGAATCCGGACGTCAGAATGTAAATCAAACCGGGAATCAAAGCCGAAGCAACGCTTGCCAGAATATCCAACAGGTATTCAGCCGAATGATTGGTATACATGTTGATTCCGGACGATTGATAAACAATCATCATAACAAGGGCAATCGCCTGTAATGTTGCATAGTAGGCGAAGATATAAAAGCCAAGACCATTGGATTTTTTTCTCAGCTTACGTTTCTCGTTCTGCCTGATGTATTCTTCTGTAATCACAGGCTGCGGAGCCGGCTGATAGTACGGGAAAGGGGAATATGGCTGCATAGAATCACTCCTTATTTATTTATCATATCATATTCCACTCTGTTTTTCAAGATTTCATTACAAGAATGTAAATTGACAAACGATTCGTTTGATGGTATTGTGAAAATGAAAATGTATGTTTATTTATCATGACAGAAAGGAAGTTGCCGCATGGTAACCGCAATGCTTTTTGCCGGCGGAATCGGCGTCAGAATGCAGTCCTCAGATTTGCCTAAGCAATTTCTGGAAATTGGCGGAAAGCCGATTATCGTTCACACAATGGAACATTTTGCAAGACATTCGCAGGTGGACGGAATTGTAATTGCCTGCAAGGAGGACTGGATTGATTATCTGGTCGAGCTGATTCAGCGTTTTTCTGTCAAAAAAGTGCGTTCCATCGTCCCCGGAGGAGAAACCGGCTTCGCGTCTATTCATAACGGTGTTGTCGCTGCCGCCGCTTTTTCCAGAGAACCGGACGATATTATTCTGATTTGTGACGGTGTTCGTCCGATGTTGTCCGAAAGGTTGATTACAGACTGCATCACGCATACCCGTCAGTTTGAGACGGCTGTTCCGGTGACGCCGAGCATTGATTCGCTGCTTTACAGCACTGACGGCACTACTTGCGCCAAGAGCTATGACCGTAATACCATGTATGTGACGCAGGCGCCGCAGGGCTATACCATGGAAAAAATCCTTTGGGCGCACCGTGAAGCGGAAAAACGCGGCATTCTCAATCCCATCTCTTCCAGCGAGCTGTTTATTGAGCTGGGAGAGTCGGTTCATCTGTTCCGCGGAGAACGCTTTAACATCAAGGTCACGACGCCGGAGGATCTGGTAACGCTCCGTGCCCAATTTTACTATGAGAGCTACAAGAAATTTGCCAAGGAAGAATTGAAATATGGATTATAAAGTAAAGGATTGTGTGCAGTCAACGATATGTCAGGACGCGCTTGAAATTGCCGAAGCGCCGCTTGACTGGAATCAGTTTTCCGGCAAGTCCGTTCTGATTACCGGCGGAGGCGGATTCATCGGCGCCTATCTGGTATGGGCGCTGCTGCTCAGAAATGATATATATCAAAGCGAAATTAAGGTAATCGCACTTGTCAGGAACCGCGAAAAAGCGGAAAAGAAGTTCGGCAAGCTGATTGAACGTGAGGATTTTACCCTGTGCGTACAGGATGTGAATGAGCCGATTCAAGCTGACCGCGCTGATTTTGTCATTCACGCGGCAAGTCAGGCAAGCAATATTCAGTTCGAAACCGATCCGGTTGGCACCATCAATGCTAACTTGCTGGGTTCAGCCAATGTACTGGATTACGCACTCAAAAGCAAGGCGGAAGCGGTACTGGTTGTATCCAGTCTGAAGGTATATGGTATTCTCTACGGTGAACAAGAGAGCATCAGGGAAGACGACTGCGGTTATCTGGACTTTACTTCCTACAAGAATTGTTACGCGATGGGAAAACGTGCCGCCGAAACGCTCGCTGCAAGCTACAGCCGCGAATACGGTCTGAATGTCAGAATAGCGCGCCCGGCGTATATTTACGGAGCTGCCGGCATGGATGATGACCGCGTATGGGCGCAGTTTATCGCTAACGTCGTACGCGGAGAAGATATACTCCTGAAAAGCAACGGCGCCGCAAAACGTTCCTTTTGCTATGTGACCGACACAGCAACGGCGCTTTTGACCATTCTGCTCAACGGCGAGAATGCGCTTCCATATAATATCGCCTATGAAAAATCGGATGTTACCATCCGTGATTTTGCCGGAGCGGCGTGCGAAGCTTTTCCTGAGCGCAATATCCGTCTCCGGTTTCAGAATCCGGAGGATGAACGCGAACCGGTTGAAAAGCAGACGCCGCTTCGTCAGGTTCCGGAAATTCTCTGCAGTGAGCGTCTGAAAGCGCTCGGATGGCAGCCAAATGTTGACTTGATTAGCGGTATTCAAAGGGCAGTTGCCATACTGGAAGAGCAGATAAAGGATTAATTTCGTCTATAATACACAATCTGTTGTGTTTTGGTTGACAATACTGCAAAAACTGTGATATTATATGATATTAGAACAAAACATACGAAAAACTGAGTTCAGTTTTATCGGAATAATTTAGAACGGAGATTTTCTCATGAACACTGCGATTATCCTTGCAGGCGGCGTAGGCAGCCGTATGGGCGTTGACAGACCGAAGCAGTTTTTGATGGTACAGGATAAGCCTATCATTTCCTATTGCTTCGATATTTTCCAGAAGCACAGCGAAATAGACGCTATCGTTGTTGTCGTCAGTGAACAGTGGCAGTCCTTTGTTGAGGAGTATGCCGCAAAGTATGGCGTTGATAAAATTCGCGGCTACGCGCCTGCCGGAAAAACGCGTCAGCATTCTATCTATAACGGACTCAAGTGCATCGCTGAAAACGCGCCCGATACCGATATCGTGATTGTACACGACGCGGCAAGACCGTTGGTTTCAGATGAAATCATTTCCGACTGTATTCAAGGCGCAACCGATTTTGACGGCGCTATGCCTGTCATCACGGTCAAGGACACTGTTTATCAAAGCGCAGACGGCTCCAAAATCGACTGTCTGCTCAAGCGAAGCGAGCTCTTTGCGGGGCAGGCTCCCGAGAGTTTCCGCTTCAAAGAATACTACCGGATACACAACGAAGTCAGCGATGAGGAAATCGGCGCTACCGCAGGCAGCAGTGAAATTGCCTATCGCCACGGCATGGAAATCCGCATGGTAAAGGGAAGCGAACGAAACCTGAAAATCACCACCATCGAGGATTTGGAAACTTTTGAAACGATATTGAAAGGCGGCAACTGATATGAATACAATGAAGGCGAGAGTGCTCCGTTCTGTGGGTAATCTGGAATATTGCGATTATCCCATGCCGGAGGTTAAGCCGGACGAGGTGTTGTTCCGCGTTAAGGCTTGCGGAATTTGCGGTTCGGATATTCCGAGAATTTTTGTCAACGGTACCTATCACTTCCCGACGATTCCCGGTCATGAGTTTGCCGGTGAGGTTGTCGGCGTCGGTGATGATAAAAATAAAGATTTAATCGGCATGAGAGCGGCGGTCTTTCCGCTGATTCCCTGCATGAAATGTGAAAACTGCAACAACGGCAGTTATGAGATGTGCAAAAGCTATGACTATCTCGGATCACGCAGTGACGGCGCTTTTGCCGAGTATGTCCGGGTGCCTGTCTGGAACCTGGTTCCCATTCCGGACGAGCTTCCGTTTGATGTCGCTGCCATGACTGAGCCCTGCGCTGTAGCGCTTCACGCCCTTAGACGCGCTCAAATTGAAGTCGGCGATAACGTCGTTATCTTCGGTCCCGGTACAATCGGTATGCTGATTGCACAGTGGGCGAGAGCATGGGGTGCGCGCGTACTGTTGGTCGGCACAGATCTGAATAACTGGGACTTCATTGAAGAACTGGGCTTTACGGAATATTGCAATTCCTCTCATGAGGACGCCATTGAATGGGTAAAGAAGATGACCAAGGGCAACGGAGCCGATATCGCGATTGAAGCGGTTGGCATTAACCTGACTGCCTGCAATTGTCTGGAAGCGGTCGCTTCCGGCGGTAAGGTTATTTTCGTAGGTAATCCTCACGGGGATTTCACTTTTCCGCAAAATACCTACTGGCAGATTCTCAGAAAGCAGCTCTCCATCTACGGTACCTGGAATTCGTCTTACAGCGATACGCACAAGAGCGACTGGAATCTTGTTGTAGACGCGCTTGCCAGAGGTGTTATCAACGCTGAAAAGCTCATTACTCACCGTTTTGACCTTGAAACAATGGACAAGGGCTTGGAGATTATGAAAAACAACAGCGAATTTTTCGCGAAGATTATGGTCGTCAACGACTAAGAGGTATTTGTATGAAAGGAATGTTGTCACCATCTTTGATGTGTGCCGATGTGCTGAATTTACAATCGGAGATTACCGTGCTTGATGAACTCGGCGTCGATTATCTCCACCTTGATTTTATGGACAATCAATTTGTGCCGAATATCACCCTTGACCCTGATCTTATCAGAAAGGTCAAAGGTATTATGAAGCACATGAAACGCGATATTCATATCATGGCTTTTGAGCCGGAGCAATATTTTGAACGCATGGAAATTGGTGAAAACGATATTGTATCAGTTCACTACGAAGCCTGCGATAATCTGCACGAGGTTCTTGCCGAAATCCGCAGTCGCGGTGCTTCTCCGTTTATCGCGCTCAGTCCGGATACAAAGCCGGAGGTTTTGCTCGATTATCTCGATGATATTGACGGCGTACTCGTCATGACGGTATATCCGGGCTTTGCCGGCAGACCGATTGTTGAGGGCAGCTTTGAGAAGATTCAGGCAGTGCGCAAGCTGATTGACAATTCCGGCAAGCAGCTTCTGCTGGAAGTTGACGGTCATGTCAGCTGGGATTTATGCGCGAAAATGCGCGCCTGCGGCGGCGATATGTTTGTAGCCGGTTCTTCGTCGCTTTATCAAAAGGGACTGGATATCAGGGAAGCAGTCGCAAGAATGTCAGCGCTGATTTCTTAATAATAATATTGAGGGTGAATTTGTGGAATATTCAATTGAGGTGAAGGAGTTACTCGTAAAAGAAAATACGATGACACTCACAATTATGGGTTATATTGCTGACCCGTCAATTAATTCTCATTTTCTTTCTAATCCAAAACTGGTATTACATTTTATCAGCAAAAAAGAGGACAGACGTATTCCGTTTGTCCTTTCCAATGTTACACATATTGACGGAAAGTGCTTTTTTTCAGGCAGGTATAATTATCGTTTGGATTTGCTCTTCTGGAAAACAAGGGCGCAGTGTTTGCCGTTTGAGATGTATCTTAATCTGGGATTTGCTGATTTTTATGAAGAAAAGATTCCGGTTGACCTGACTGCCGATCTGACTGAACTGGATAACCGCAATTTTCGGGTGAAAACAGAAGGCAATAAGCTTTCCTTTTTGCCGGACAAAAAGCGCATTTATCACACGCCTGCAGCTCGGTTTTTTGTCACGCTGTGCAGCGGTATTCTTAAGACGATTTTGTTTGCCGTCGGTATCGCTTTGATTCCGTTCTTTATTCTGGAAGGTCTGCTTCGGCTTACCGGTGTAAAATCTTTTCCGGCGCGCTTCAACGATGAGAGCAAGTTGAAAAAACTCATCGCGTATATTTTCTGGCGCTTCTCCAGGGTTTCTACCTGTGAGGTTAACCTCTGGAAATCCAAGCGCTTCATTTTCCGTCGCTGTTTTGATTTTTACAAAACATTCTGCAGCGTAAAACCTAACAAGCTGACCTTTATTTCACTGAGAAGAGATGATTTGTCCGGCAACTTTGCCTTTGTGTACGACAAAATTAAAGACGACGACAATCTTGATATCAACTTTATTCTCAACGACCATACCATCTCGGAAATGTCTTTCCGGGAAATCCGCATTTTTTCAAAGGCGTGCGCTACCAGTAAAGTTGTCGTTCTTGACGAATTCACACCTCAGATTCATTATATCAGTCTGCGTAAAGAAACCAAGCTGATTCAGCTGTGGCATGCCTGCGGTGCGTTCAAGACCTTCGGTTTCACACGTCTTTCCAAGCCAAAGGGTTCGCCGCAGCCGACGCATAATCACAGAAGCTATGATTATGTTACCGTCAGCTCAACCTACTGCAAAAAATGCCATTCCGAGGGCTTCGGTATTGCAACCAAGAATGTTGTTGCCACCGGTATTCCGAGAACTGATGTATTCTTTGACGAAGCGTATAAGGCGGAGGCGAGACGACGCTTTTATGAGGCGCATCCAAATTTCGTCGGTAAAAAGATTATTTTGTTCGCGCCCACCTTCCGCGGTATGGTGAAGGAAACCGCGTTCTATCCGACAGAAATGTTCGATATCAACGAGGTATGCTCAGCAATTCCGGATGATTACGCGATTATTATCAAGCACCATCCCTTTGTCAATGACGTACAGCCGATTCCCGAAAAATACGCAGACCGCGTCATAGACTTGTCAGCAGACAACGAACTCAATGATCTGCTCTTTGTTACGGATGTGATTATCACCGATTATTCATCGCTGGTGTTTGAAGCCTCACTGATTGACATTCCGATGATTTTCTATGTCTTTGATTTGGAAAAATATATCAACGAACGCGACTTCTACTTTGATTTCAAGCTCTACGCGCCCGGTAAGATTGTCTACTCAACCGAGCAGCTGGTAGAAGCCATCCGCAAGGAGGACTACTGCACAGAACGCATTAAACCCTTTGCCGATATGTTCTTTGATAACCGCGACGGTAAAGCTACCGACAGAGTTGTCAAGCTGCTCTACGATAATTTAAAATAGTCCTTGACAAACGCTGTTTCTTGTATTATAATAATTTAGAAAAATAAAGCAAAGCGGAAACGCTTTCACCTGTGGGGTATCGTCTGCACGGGTCAATACATTCAATTATCATTATGTATTGCTATGCGGACGGAGTGTTTCTGTCCGCTTTTTATTATTTTCAAACGCTTTGGAGGTGCTTAACCATCGGCAAGAAAGATAACAACGTTCAGATTAACGAAGAAATCCGCGACAAGGAACTGAGAATCATTGGCGCGGACGGTCAACAGCTCGGTATTATGTCCGCAAAAGAGGCGCTCGCTATCGCGGAGCAGAAGAACCTTGATCTCGTCAAGATTGCTCCCCAGAGCAATCCGCCTGTCTGCAAAATCATGGACTACGGCAAGTACCGTTTTGAGCAGGCTAAAAGAGAAAAGGAAGCCAGAAAAAATCAGCATACTGTTGAAATCAAAGAGGTTCGTTTGTCACTCAACATCGACACCCATGACTTCAACACCAAACTCAATAACGCGCTGAAATTCATCAAGCACGGCGACAAAGTAAAGGTATCAATTCGTTTCAGAGGCAGAGAAATGGGTCATCCCGAAATTGGTCTGGAAACTATGAGACGTTTTGCCGAGGCTTGCAGTGAATACGCGGTTATTGAGAAGCCCGCAAAGCTGGAAGGCCGCAATATGCTTATGTTTCTTGCGCCAAAGCCCAACAAGTAAGTATATCAATCAAGGGAGGATATAAAAATGTCTAAAATTAAAACACATAGCGGTGCTAAAAAGCGCTTTAAGCTTTCCAAGAACGGAAAAGTTATTCGTGCTCACGCTAATAAAAGCCACATCCTGAACAAAAAGACAAGAAAGCGCAAAAGAGGTCTTCGTCAGACAGTTGTTGCCGACAGAACCAATACGCCGCAGATTAAGCGTCTGATTCCTTATAAATAAGTATAAGGAATACGTGATTAACGCTTAACACCTAATTTCAACATATCGGAGGTAAATAGATAATGGCACGAGTAAAAGGCGCGATGATGACTCGCAAAAGAAGAAAAAAGACATTAAAGCTCGCTAAGGGTTACTGGGGTGCGAAATCCAAGCACTTTAAGATGGCAAAACAGGCGGTAATGAAGTCCGGCAACTACGCTTACGTTGGCCGCAAGCAGAGAAAGAGAGACTTCCGTCGTCTTTGGATTACCAGAATTTCCGCAGCCTGCAAGGCAAACGGCACCAACTATTCAACATTTATGAACGGCATTAAGAAGGCTGGCATCATTCTTAACCGCAAGATGCTTTCCGAGATTGCAATTTCAGACCCTGCTGCGTTCACAGCACTTGTTGAAAAGGCAAAGAATGCTTAATTGATTATAACTGTGAAAGCGTTTGGGGATCCCTCCAAACGCTTTTTATACTACAGGAGAGTCGTATGCAAATCATTTCAAGCAAGGACAATCCGCGTATCAAACAGCTTCTCAAGCTGCAGAAAAGCGCACGGATTCGCAGAGAAAGCGGATTGTTTGCAGCGGAAGGACTCAGAATCTGCCGCGACGCTATGGTCAGCCGGTCATATATCGAAACGCTTTACGTAACAGAGCAGGCTGCCCAAAAATTCACTGACGATTTTTCACAATTATCTGCTTATGCGCATGAGACTATTTTTCTTTCACCCGCCATTTTTGCGCACATCAGTGACACACAAACACCGCAGGGATTTCTTTGTACAATAAAAACACTTGACAAAAGCGCTCATTTTGATACAATAAAAAATGGCGGAAAATTCCTTGCGCTTGAAAATATACAGGATCCCAATAATCTCGGCACCATTCTGCGGTCTGCCGAGGCGTTTGCCGTTTCCGGCGTGATTCTTTCGTCGGACTGTTGTGATATCTACAACCCGAAGGTTGTACGCGGAAGCATGGGCGCTGTATTCCGGATTCCTTTTTGCATCTGCGAAAAAATTCCGGAGTTTTTGCGTGCAAATCCGCAGCTTTGTTCTTATGCAGCTGTCGTGGACAGTAACGCTGAGCCAATCACCGGTTCACACTTTCAGACCCCCTGCGTCACTGTCATCGGCAACGAGGGCAATGGTCTGCGCAAGGAAACAGTGTCTGCCTGTAACCACCGTATTACCATTCCAATGAAGGGTAAGGCGGAATCGCTCAATGCTTCCGCCGCTGCCACGATTATTATCTGGGAAATGATTCGATGAAACTTTCAAATGCAGTCTATTGGATTTGGCTGTCACAGGTACTGGGGTACAATAATCCCAAATATAAACAACTCAATGAGCTTTATGACGATATTTCGGAGTTTTATGCCAGAGGAGAAAAGGAGTGGCGTCTCAGCGGTGTGTTGAGAAACAGTGAAATCTACGACCTCAAAAAGGCGTCCTTTTCAGATGCGGAAAAACTCGTAGAACGCTGCGAAAAGATGGGCTATAAATTGCTCTGTCTGGATGACAGAGAATACCCTGACTGCCTGTACAACATTTACGCACCTCCTGCTGTACTCTATGTTGAAGGCTATTTGCCTGATGTGGATAACGTACTGACAATTGCTATTGTCGGAACAAGGAAAGCGTCCCATTACGGCGTCAGCAACTCTTATAAAATCGGTTATTCACTTTCCAAATACGGCATCTATACCGTCAGCGGCGGTGCATTGGGTGTTGACTGTGCTTCTCACAGAGGCACATTGGCTGCCGGTGGCATCACCGTCTGCGTTCTTGGCTGCGGCATTAATTATCGTTATCTGATGGAAAATGCCGGTATGCGCAAGGCGATTACCCAAAACGGTGCCGTCATTTCGGAGTATCCACCCGATACGCCGCCAAAGCCCTATCATTTTCCTGCCAGAAACCGGATTATCGCCGGACTGTCACAGGGCGTTGTCATCATCGAATCCGGAAAGAGCAGCGGCTCCCTGATTACCGCAGATTTTGCGTTGGACATGGGCAGAGAATTGTTTGCTCTGCTTGGCAATAACAGCGCCAATAATGAAGGCTCCAACGACAGAATCAAGGAAGGCACCGCTATTCCGATAACGGATTTTATGGATATTATCATTGCGTTTCGAGGAAAATATTTTCAGGATGAGCCGAAGGAAAGCGAAGATATATCACTTGCTGATATCGAAGAAATTCCGGTAAAAGGCAAACACCGTACCAGCAAGCAGGTGAAGAAGCCTGCTCCAAAGAAACACGCCCAAACAATAGACGATATTATCGATGAGGATGACGGACGCAAACGTGATGTTACTGTCACAGGAGACGCGAAAAGGATATATGAATATCTGACAGCGGAGCCTGTACATGTCGATAAGATATGTTCAGATTTAGGAATCCCGATTTTCAAAGTATTGGCGGCGCTGACTACGTTGGAGCTCAGGCAGCTGGTAAAGTCAGAGCCGGGAAGATACTTTTCAATTATTTAACAGGTATATGAAAAACCTAGGAGGAAACAATGTCAGATCTGGTCATTGTAGAGTCGCCTGCCAAAGCAAAAACAATCAAAAAATATCTTGGCGGCAACTATGAGGTAGTCGCGTCCATGGGACATGTGCGCGATTTGCCTAAGGCACGTCTGAGCGTTGACATCAAAAATGATTTCGCGCCCAAGTACGACATTATCAAAGGAAAAGAAAAGCTCGTCAAGGAGCTGAAATCTCTTGCTGAGAACAGCGAAAATATCTTTCTCGCAACGGACCCTGACCGTGAAGGTGAAGCAATCTCATGGCACCTTGCTTATATTCTCGGCTTGCCTGAGGATTATTGCAAGCGAGTTGAGTTTAATGAAATCACCAAATCCGGTGTACAGAACGGTATGAGTCATCCGCGTGCCATCAATACCGATTTGGTCAACGCGCAGCAGGCTAGAAGAATTTTGGATCGGCTGGTAGGTTATAAGCTCAGCCCGTTTATTTCACAGAAAATCCGCAGAGGACTTTCTGCCGGTCGCGTTCAGTCAGTCGCGCTGAGAATTATTGTTGACAGAGAAAACGAAATCCGCAAGTTCAAGCCGGAGGAGTACTGGACGATTGACGCGAAGTTCATTCCGAAAGGAAGCCGAAAAGCTTTCTCCGCATCACTTTATTCCGACGCAAACGGAAAAATTAAGATTACTAATCAGGAACAGGCGGATAAGATTGAAGCTGAGCTGGAGGGTGCTGAATACACCGTCACAAAGGTCAGACACGGCACACGAAAAAAGTCGCCTGCGCCGCCTTTTATTACGTCAACATTGCAGCAGGAAGCATCCAGAAAACTGGGGTTCCAGTCAAGGAGAACCATGAAGGTTGCCCAGGAGCTTTATGAAGGCGTTGAAATTGCCGGAATGGGTGCTACCGGTTTGATTACGTATATGAGAACCGACTCACTGCGCATTTCAAATGTCGCAATCGAGGAGGTTACTAAATATATCGCCGGCACCTACGGCGGTCAGTATTTGCCACCGCAGCCGCGTATATTCAAATCGCGCAAAAACGCACAGGATGGTCACGAAGCGATTCGTCCGTCTATGCCCTCGCTGGAGCCTGACAGCATAAAAAGCAGTCTTACATCTGATCAGTATAAGCTTTACAAGCTTATCTGGAGCCGCTTTACTGCTTCACAGATGGCGGACTGCATTCAGAAAACCACGCAGGCGGAAATCATGGCGAAGGGCTATACCTTCAAGGCGTCCGGCTATTATGTTGATTTTCCGGGCTTTACCGCTCTCTATGTTGAAAGCAAGGATGAAGCGGAGGAGAAATCCTCACAGCTGCCGTCTCTGGAGAAGGACATGCCTGTGCGCTGCAAAGAGCTGAAGAAAAATCAACACTTTACACAGCCGCCGGCACGTTTTACCGAAGCGTCACTGATTAAAACCCTGGAAGAATATGGTATCGGCAGACCTTCTACCTATGCCGCGACCATCACAACGCTCACTAGTCGTGAATATGTCAAACGTGAAGCGAAAACACTGGTTCCAACCGAGCTTGGCGAAGCAATTACCACTTTGATGAAGGAGCGCTTTCCGGATATTGTCAATGTCAAATTTACCGCCGAGATGGAGGAGGAGCTTGATAGTGTAGAAAGCGGCAGCGTTGAATGGGTAGAGCTGCTCAGAGAATTCTATTCTGACTTTGAAAAGACGCTCAAGGAAGCTAAAGCCGAAATGGAAGGCGTCAAAATCCAGCTCAAGGAAGATGAAACCGATATTGTCTGCGACAAATGCGGCAGAAAAATGGTTGTCAAAATGGGCAGATACGGCAAATTCATCGCCTGTCCCGGTTATCCTGAGTGTAAAAATATTCTGAAATATGTGGAGAAAACAGGCGCGACTTGTCCGAAATGCGGCGGAGATGTGATTGTCAAGCATACAAAGAATAAGCGCGTTTTCTACGGCTGTTCCAACTATCCGTCCTGCGATTTCGTCAGCTGGAACGAACCCACCAACGAAAAGTGTCCGCAGTGCGGTGAAATTCTTTTTAAGAAAAAAGGAAAGAAACCGTCATTGTTCTGCGCAACAGAGGGCTGCGGTTACACCAAAACCATCACAACGGAAGATAAATAATGGAAATTCACATTATCGGCGCAGGACTTGCCGGCTGTGAAGCGGCGATGCAGATTGCCAACCGCGGCTGCAAGGTAAAACTTCATGAGATGAAACCTCAGAAAAGAACGCCTGCCCATAAAACAGATTTATTCGGAGAATTGGTCTGTTCCAATTCTCTCAAAGCGATGAGAGTGGAAAGCGCAGCCGGACTGCTTAAAGAAGAAATGCGCCGGCTGGATTCCTTTCTCATGAAATGCGCCGACCGCTGTTCTGTACCTGCAGGCGGCGCGCTGGCAGTTGACAGAGAACAATTTGCCAAGCTGGTAACAGAAGGTATCAGCAGTCATCCGCTGATAGAAGTGGTGCATGAGGAAATCACGGAGATTCCCAATGACGCTATCACCATCGTGGCAACAGGACCGCTGACCTCCGACGCTTTAGCTAAGGCGATTGAAAATCGTTTTGGCGGCTCGTTATCTTTCTTTGACGCAGCGGCGCCGATTGTCACGGCGGACAGCGTTGATATGGAGCACGCCTTTACCGCTTCGCGATACGAACGCGGCGGTGATGACGACTACATCAATTGTCCGATGAACAAAGAGGAATACGAGCGTTTTTACGAGGCGCTTATCTCCGCTGAAAGAGCGCCGCTTCATGACTTTGATGTCAATAACCCGAAGGTTTACGAAGGTTGTATGCCTGTTGAGGTGATGGCGCAAAGAGGTGAGGGAACCCTGCGTTTTGGACCCATGAAGCCCGTCGGACTAATTAACCCTAAAACCGGTCATCGCCCTTGGGCAGTACTGCAGCTGCGGAAGGAAAACGCAGCCGGTACTATGTATAACTTGGTCGGTTTTCAGACGAACCTGAAATTTCCGGAACAGAAGCGCGTATTCTCGCTGATTCCGGCATTACATCGTGCAGAATATGTTCGTTATGGTGTTATGCACCGGAATACCTTTATTTGTTCACCGAAGATACTCAACAGTGATTTTTCTGTAAAAGAAAATAAGAACCTGTTTTTTGCCGGTCAGCTGACCGGTGTAGAGGGATATATGGAAAGCGCTTCATCCGGCATTGTCGCCGGTATCAACGCTGTCAGGGTGTTGCAGAATCTCCCGACGCTTTCTTTCCCCGTTGACACGATGATTGGCGCCTTGTCGGCTTACATTTCCGATCCGACTGTCAAAAAATTCCAGCCAATGGGCGCTAACCTCGGTATATTGCCCGAATTAACGCAAAGACCCCGCGATAAACGTGAGCGTGCTGCTGCCTACGCTGCGAGAGCGCTCAATTCCATGAATCAATTCATCAAGGAAAATATGGGTGACTGATATGAAAATTATCGTAGACGCATTCGGCGGAGATAACGCTCCGCTCGAAATTATCAAAGGCTGCGCGATGGCGGCTGAGGAATTCGGTGTTGATTTTCTCCTTACAGGTAAGGAGAGCGTCATTCGTGAAACTGCGAAAAAAAACCAAATTTCGCTTAACCGTATAGAAATCGCCGATTGCTCCGAGGTTATCACCATGGAGGATGAAGCCAATGCTGTGCTCAAAACAAAGAAGGATAGCTCCATGGCGGTCGGCTTGCGACTTCTCAACGAAGGTAAAGGCGACGCGTTCATCAGCGCAGGCAACAGCGGCGCTCTTTGTGTAGGTGCAACGCTTGCGGTAAAGCGTATAAAGGGTATCAAACGCGCGGCTTTTGCGCCGGTATTGCCGTCAGACACCGGCTTTTTTATGTTGCTCGACGGTGGCGCCAATGTTGATTGCCGACCTGAAATGCTGTATCAGTTTGCGCTGATGGGTTCTGTCTACATGGAAAAGGTCATGCATGTCAGCAATCCGCGTGTGGGACTTGCCAATGTCGGCGTTGAGGAGCATAAGGGTACGGAGCTTTACAAAGATGCCTATCAGCTTCTCAAAGAAAGTTCTTTGAATTTTATCGGCAACGTTGAGGGAAGAGATATTTCCAAGGGCGTCTGCGATGTAGTTGTCAGCGACGGCTTTGCCGGCAATATGATTCTCAAAACCTATGAGGGCGTTGCCATCACGCTGATGAAACAAATGAAGCACATGTTTACCAACAGCGTCAAGGGTAAGATGGCGGCGGCGCTGGTGATGAAAGACTTGAAAGATCTGAAGGAAAAATTCAACTATAACGCTTACGGCGGCGCGCCGATTTTGGGCGCGTCCAAACCGGTATTCAAGGCGCATGGCGATTCCAAGGCAGTCACTTTGCGCAATGCTATCAAATTGTCAATTGACTATGTTTCGGGAAAAGCGATTGACGAAATCACCTCTGCTTTATAAATTGGAGTAACAATACATGTTGGAACTGGAAAACAAAATCGGGTATCATTTCAAAAATCAGGCGCTGCTGCGCGAAGCAATCACACATTCCTCTTACGCCAACGAGCACAAGGCACAGCATATCAAATACAACGAACGACTGGAATTTCTCGGCGATGCGGTGCTTTCCATTGTGGTGTCTGATTATATTTTCAAGCATTGTCCGGAGCTCCCGGAGGGCGAGCTGACAAAGCTGCGCGCTTCACTTGTATGCGAAAGAACGCTTTTTGAGTTTGCCAAAAAGATAGATTTAGGCAGTTATCTGATACTCAGCAAAGGAGAACGCCATAATGGCGGTGCTGAACGTCCTTCCATTCTTTCAGACGCCTTTGAGGCGTTGATAGCCGCGATTTATATTGACGGCGGTATTGAGCCTGCGAAGAAGCATATACTCAATTTTATTATTCCGGCCATCAAGAACTCCAAAAAGAAGCGCGTAAAGGATTACAAAACAACCCTGCAGGAAATCGTTCAAAAGAATCCCGGAGAACGTCTGGAATATGTTCTCACCGGAGAAAGCGGTCCTGATCATAACAAGCATTTTACCGTCGAAGTCCATCTGAATAGCAATGTTATTGGCAAAGGCGGCGGAAGAAGCAAAAAAGAAGCCGAGCAGCAGGCAGCGCGCGAGGCGTTGGAGCTGATGGGCTATTAAACACAGTAATATATCTATTTTCATTCCACATAACGGTTGTCCGCACCAATGCAGCTTTTGCAACCAACGCAATATCACCGGACAAGCGCATCAGCCAGCGCCTGATGAAGTGGAAACTGTCCTTTCAAAAGCAGCAGGAGAGATGGGAGAGCGTTCTCAAAACGCCGAAATCGCCTTCTTCGGAGGAAGCTTTACCGCGATTGACCGAAGCTATATGCTTCAGCTTTTGGAAACAGCGAAGAAGTATAATAGTATTTATAAAGGTATCCGCATTTCCACCCGTCCGGATTATATTGATTCAAATGTGCTGCAAATATTGAAGAATTACGGTGTTACCTCCATAGAATTAGGCGCGCAGTCGATGTGTGACGAAGTATTAGCGCTCAACGAACGCGGTCACAATGCAGCGCAAGTCAGAACGGCTGCAAGGTTAATCCGAAATACCGGTTTCTCACTCGGTCTGCAAATGATGACCGGACTTTACGGCTCAGATTATAACAAAGATATCTTTACCGCGAAAGAGCTTATTTCGCTTCAACCTGATACGGTGCGGATATATCCAACCGTTGTCATGAAGCAGACAAAGCTGGAGCAATACATGCTCAGCGGTCTGTACCAGCCCTATACTCTGGAACAGTCGGTCACGCTATGTGCCGATTTGATTCAGCGATTTGAGAAAGCGTCTATCCGCATTATCAGGGTAGGCTTACACTATACTGACAGCCTGATAGAAAACGGCTACTGCGAAAACTACCATCCGGCATTCCGCGAGCTGTGCGAAAGCAAAATACTCTATCAACGTTTCATTGAACAGACAAAAGCCGTCCATTCCAAAAGAATAGACGTAACCATAAATCCGAAATCCTTGTCCAGATTTCTTGGACAGAAAAAGAGCAATTGTAAAAAATGGCAAAAAGAGGGTTATGAAATCAATATCCTCTTTGATGATACCCTCGGCAAGTTCGAGCTGTGCACAGAGGTGAGTGTTTGAGATTAAAATCATTAGTTATACAAGGCTTCAAAACCTTTCCTGACAGAACAAAGCTTTCTTTTGAGCAGGGTATTACCTCTGTAGTAGGACCGAACGGTTCGGGAAAAAGCAATATCAGCGACGCAATTCGCTGGGTTCTCGGCGAACAGTCCCCAAAAAGCTTGCGCTGTTCCCGCATGGAGGATGTTGTATTCAACGGCACCGACAAGCGCAAGCGGACAGGCTACGCGGAAGTAACGCTGAATATAGACAATTCTGACCGGATTCTGGCGTTTGACGGTGACGAAATCGCCGTTACCAGACGCTATTACCGCAGTGGCGAAAGCGAATACCTGATTAACAAAGCTGCTGTCCGTCTGAAGGATATCAACGAGCTGTTTATGGATACCGGTCTCGGACGCGACGGGTATTCCATGATAGGACAGGGAAAAATTGACAGCATCGTTTCTTCCAAAAGCGAGGACAGAAGAGAGATCTTTGAAGAAGCTGCCGGTATATCCCGCTACCGATACCGCAAAATTGAAGCGGAAAGAAAACTTAAAAACACCGAGGACAATCTTCTTCGTCTGCGTGATATTGTGACAGAACTGGAAGAGCGCGTCGGTCCTCTAAAAAAGCAATCTGAAAAAGCGCAGAAATTCCTGACCTTGTCCGAAGAAAAGAAGGGGCTTGAAATCGCTATCTGGCTGTTGACGCTGGATAAATCCCAAGCAAACCTCAAAACACAGGACGAAAAAATCGCCATTGCTCGTTCGCAATATGAGGAGTCGGAACAAGCTCTTGCGGATATCCAGACAGAAACAGAACAAATCTATTATCAGAATGGTGAATTATCTGCAAAAGCAGAAGAATATCGCGGTAAAGTTGCCGCTATAGACGCTCAAATCGCTGAAAAAAAGGTAGAGATTTCCGTTGCGGAAAATGATATTCTTCATCACAATGAGAATATCAGTCAGCTGAAACAGGAAATCATCCAGACCGAGCAATCAGCCGAAACCCTTGCACAATCCATAGCAGAAAAGCAGCAGAGAATCTCGGCTCTTGATTCTGAAATAACAACCAGACAGCGAAAATACGCTGAATTATCCGAGCAACTGAACGTTATCAACCTCGATTCCAGCAGAAGCGGAGATACCTTGCAGGAGCTGACCGCCGAGCTGTCTGTCCTGACAAGCCAGTCGGCAGATGTTCGGGTTACCGATATGACGGCTGACAGCACGATTCAGGAATTGACGCAGCGTATTGATTCAATTCAGGAAGCCAACAATGAACGCCGTATTCAGACCGGGGAGCTGGCAGAAATGCAGTTGTCCTATGAATCAGATATTGCCAAAGTGTCCGAATCCATTGAATCTGATAAAAATGCAATCAGCGGCCTTGAAATGAAGCTTCTCTCAAAGGATAAAAAACGTAACGAACTAAAGGCAGAGAGCGACAAGCTGACGCTGGATATGCGTGAGCATGAGAGAAAGATTGCTTTCCTGGAAAATCTGGAACGCAATCTGGAGGGCTTCTCAAAAAGTGTCAAGTCAGTCGTCAACGCTTCGCGTTCCGGCAGATTAAAAGGAATTTGCGGTCCTGTATCGCGTTTGATTTCTGTTCCGTCAGAGTATGCTGTTGCGATTGAAACCGCTCTTGGTTCCGCAATGCAGAATATTATCGTTGAAAGCGACGAGGATGCCAAACAGGCAATCCGCTATCTGAAAGCTTCTGACGGCGGCAGAGCAACCTTTTTGCCGCTGAACACCATCAAATCCCGTGAGCTGCATGAGAACGGTCTGGACGACTGCTACGGATTTGTCGGTATCGCTTCCGAGCTGTGCTCATGTGATACAAAATACCAACCTATTCTCGGTTCCTTACTCGGCAAGATTGTTATTGCTGAGGAACTCAACAGCGCGGTTGCTATCGCCAAAAAATACGCTTACCGTTTCAGAGTGGTT
Source organism: uncultured Clostridia bacterium (assembly GCA_947170465.1). Lineage (GTDB taxonomy): Bacteria > Bacillota > Clostridia > Oscillospirales > Acutalibacteraceae > Ruminococcoides. The sequence goes on along the minus strand of CAMVTS010000036.1, from coordinate 7,300 downwards.
ACGCTGGACGGACAGGTTGTCAATGCCGGCGGTTCCATGACCGGCGGATCGCAGCTCAGGAATACCGGTATGCTCAGCCGTGCCTCTGAAATCAGGCAATTAAAGTCACAGAGCGCCAAACTGGCAGAAAAGGCAATGGCAGCGCAGGCAACAGCTGAGCAAGTTCAGCGTGAATATGCTGCCATTGAAGCGCAGCTTCTCGGATTACGTGCTGAGCTTTCCCGGTTTGAACAAGAGCTTGTGCGTTTGCAGGCTGAAAAACGCGCCTGCGACACAGAGCTTGAGAATATCAGGACGCTGATTGATAATTCTGAAAAAGAAATAAATGATTGCCTTGAACGTATTGAAGTTCTGAAAGTCAGCCGCAACGAAGCCCGCGAAACGCTCACAAAGCTGAACCGTCAGATTGCCGACGCGGAAGCAAAGGTAACTTCTGTAACCGGCAATCGCGCTGAAATGACACAAAAACGCGAGGAACTGTCTGTACAGTTACAAAACATCCGGTTGGAGATTGTCCGCTCACAAAAGGATATTGACGCATTGAATGCGGAAATTGTTACTGCAAAACACACCGGAAGTGGACATGAGGAGCGAAAAGCGGAACTGAATCACCGAATTGCAGAATTACAGGATTCTATCACCGATGCAAAAATGCGTATTAACGCGCTTCGGGAGGAAATCTGTCAGTTAGAAAGCCGGCAGCAGTCCATTACCGCTCAAATCAGCGCGATTAACCAACAACGTGAACAGTTGGAACAGCGGAGCGTGGCAATCAGAAAGCTCGAAAGAGATAAAACCTCTGAACGAGAGCTATCCGGCAGAGAACTGGCGCGACTGGAAGAACGCAAGGTCAGCCTTGAGAAAGAATATAACACCATCATCTCAAAGCTGTGGGACGAGTACGAACTGACAAGACGCGAAGCAGAGAAGGTCGCTGTCGAGATTGAGGATTCTGCCAAGGCGCAAAAACGTCTGACAGAGCTCAGACAGGCAATCCGTGCACTTGGCAACGTGAATGTCAGCGCGATAGAAGAATACAAAGAGGTTTCCGAACGATATGAATTTATGAGTGTTCAGGTAGCCGACGTTGAAAAGTCAAAGAATGAGATTGAAAAGCTCATCACGACGCTGACAAAGCAGATGAAGGAAGTCTTTGTCGAAAGCTTTGACCAGATTAATAAAAACTTTACCGAAACCTTCAAGGAATTATTCGGAGGCGGAACAGCGGCGTTATCACTTGCCGATCCGGAAAATATTCTGACATCCGGGATTGACATTCTGGTGCATCCTCCCGGAAAAATCGTCGTACATTTGGACGCGCTTTCCGGCGGTGAAAAGGCGCTTGTCGCAATTGCGTTGTATTTCGCGATTATGAAAGTCAGACCGGCGCCGTTCTGTGTTATGGATGAGATTGAAGCAGCGCTCGACGACGTCAATGTGTTCCGTTTTGCCAGCTATTTGCGGCGTTTAACTCAAAATACACAGTTTATTCTCATTACACACCGACGCGGAACCATGGAGGAAGCGGATGTTCTGTATGGCGTCACCATGCAGGATGAGGGCATTTCAAAGTTACTGGAGCTCCGTTCCTCAGAGGTAGCGGAAAAGTTAGGTATCAATACAAAATAAAGGAAAAATACTATGGGATTATTCAGTAAAATTAAAGAAGGCTTAAAAAAGACCAGAAAAGCAGTCATGGGACAAATTGAGTCCATGCTCAGATCCTTCACGAAAATAGACGAGGAGCTTTTTGAAGAACTCGAAGAACTGCTTGTCATGGGCGATGTCGGCGTACCGACCGCAGAAAAAATCTGCGACGAACTGCGCCGACGCGTTAAAAAAGAAGGTATTACCAATCCTGCCGATATCAATGGCTTGCTTGAGGAAATCATTACTGAAATGCTTGAGAGTGGGGAGGAGCTTGATATTTCAACAACGCCGTCCATCATTCTTGTCATTGGTGTAAACGGCGTCGGCAAAACAACCACCATCGGAAAGCTCGCAAATCTGCTTCAAAAGGACGGCAAGCGTGTACTTCTCGCGGCTGCTGATACCTTCCGTGCGGCGGCAATCGACCAGTTAGATATCTGGGCGCAGAGAAGTCACTGCGAAATCATCAAGCAGAATGAAGGCAGCGACCCTGCTGCGGTCATTTTTGACGCTATCGCGGCGGCAAAGGCGCGTCACGCGGATGTTATCATTTGCGATACCGCCGGACGACTGCATAATAAGAAGCATTTGATGGATGAGCTCGCAAAAATTAACCGTGTTATTGACAGGGAGCTTCCGGATGCTGCCAAGGAAAAACTCCTGGTGCTCGACGCAACCACCGGTCAGAATGCTGTCAATCAGGCGGAACAATTCCGCGAGGCAACCGGCATCACCGGTATCGTGCTGACAAAGCTCGATGGTACTGCCAAAGGCGGCGTCGTTCTTGCCATCAAGGACGGTCTGGGTATTCCGGTAAAATATATTGGCGTCGGTGAGCAGATTGACGACCTCCAGCCCTTCTCGGCACAGGATTTCGCCAAGGCACTGTTTGCCAAAACGGAGGAATAACTATGCAGTTTATTATTGCTACGAATAACGCTAAAAAATTGGTGGAGATGGAACGTATCCTCAAACCGCTCGGCATCGAAGCGGTATCAGCCGGAGACGCCGGCGTTGTACTGGATGAAGTTGATGAAACAGGAACAACCTTCCTCGAAAACGCTTATCTTAAAGCAAACGCCGCCTATCAAAAGACCGGGATGCCTGCGGTAGCAGATGATTCCGGTATCTGCGTTGACGCGCTTGGCGGAAGACCGGGCATTTTCTCCGCCCGTTACAGTCCGGAGAACTGCGTGACTGACGAGGACAGGACCGCGAAGATTCTGGAAGAATTACAGGGCGTACCCGATGATCAGCGCGGAGCGCATTATACCTGCGCCATTTGCTGCATCCTTCCGGATGGCAGCAAAATCGAAATCGAGGAAATCTGTGAGGGAAAAATCGGTTACGAGTTTATTGGCGACGGCGGATTTGGCTATGACCCGATATTCTATTATGGCGACAAGACCTTTGCGCAAATCAGCGGAGAGGAAAAGGATAAAGTCAGTCATCGCGGCAAAGCGCTGCGCAAACTGCAGGAAGCGCTTAAAAAGCATTTTGGCTGACAGGAAGGATAATATATGTTGACAAGCAAGCAAAGAGCATATCTGAGAAGCCTTGCCAATGGAATTGATACGATTCTCATGGTCGGCAAGGGAGAAATCTCTGACAACATTATCATGCAGGCAGATACCGCTCTGACCGCAAGAGAGTTGATTAAAGGAAAAGCACTTGAAAACAGCGCATATTCCTCGCGTGAAGCCGCGGAAATCATTGCGGATAAATGTGGGGCAGAGGTGGTACAGGTTATCGGCTCCAAATTTGTACTGTATCGCCGGAATCCGGATGAACCTAAGATTGAACTGCCAAAGACAAAAAAGAAAGCTTAAAATATGGAAACGGAGTACAAATCAATCATACGTCCTCTAATGGGCGATTATCGCTATACGCACAGTTTGAATGTTGCGGATGAAGCGGTCTTACTGGCAAAGCGATACGGCTGTGATGAACAGCTTGCCTATACCGCCGGTATTCTGCATGACATCACAAAAGAACTCCCTAAGGATGAACAGTTGCAAATTATTGCGGATGGTGGTATAATCTTAGACAGCGTGCAGCTGCAAGGTCCTAAATTATGGCACAGTATCAGCGGAAGCGTATATGTGCAAACAGAATTGGGCATACAAGACACGGATATCATCAATGCTATCCGCTATCATACGACCGGGCGTGCCGGTATGAGTCTGCTGGAAAAGATAATTTATACCGCTGACTTTACTTCCGCGGAACGCAGCTATCCCGGCGTTGATATTATGAGAGAGAAGTCGCGCAGAAGTCTGGAGGAAGCTATGCTGTATTCCTGTCAGTTTACGCTGTCCAATCTCTCTCAAAAGGAAATGGCAATTCACCGCGACCAGCTTGATTGCTATAATGAGCTGGTTTTAAAATAATAAGAAGGAGAAAGTCTATGACTTCATATGAAACCGCACTGGCTGCGGTAAAGGCGATAGACGGCAAAAAAGGTCTGAATATTCAATTGGTTGAAATTCGTGATATTTCGGTACTTGCCGACTATATGGTTATCGCTACCGGCAACAGCTCCACCCATGTTAAGGCGCTTGCCGACGAGGTAGAATATCAGCTGGATCAGGCAGGTATTTCCGTCAGTCATATCGAGGGTTATCGCTCCAACACGTGGATTCTGCTTGACTATATCGACGTGATTGTTCACGTGTTTTCAGAAGAAGCCCGTGAATTCTATGACCTTGACCGCCTGTGGGCTGACGGCAAATTTGTCGATTTGACCAATGTATTAGTAGATTAAGTTATCCGAAAGGATATCTGGAGGGATATAAATTGAAATACAATCACAAGGCTGTAGAGCCAAAATGGCAGGAAATCTGGGAAGAAAAGGGCGTGTTCCACGCGCTGGACAACAGCGACAAGGAAAAATTCTATGCGCTGATTGAGTTCCCGTATCCGTCAGGACAGGGTCTTCACGTAGGACATCCGCGTCCGTATACCGCGCTGGACACCGTTGCCAGAAAGCGCAGACTGCAGGGCTATAACGTACTCTATCCGATTGGCTGGGATGCGTTCGGTCTGCCCACCGAAAATTATGCGATTAAAAACCACATTCACCCTGAAATTGTCACCAAAAATAATATAGCCCGTTTTAAAAAGCAGATTCAGTCTTTGGGTATTTCCTTTGACTGGAGCCGCGAAATTAACACCACCGATCCCGATTATTACAAGTGGACGCAGTGGATTTTTATTCAGCTCTTCAAGAAAGGCCTCGCTTACAAAAAGGAGATGAACGTCAACTGGTGCACCTCCTGTAAGTGTGTTCTGGCGAACGAGGAGGTTGTCAACGGTGTTTGTGAACGCTGCGGAAGCGAGGTTGTCCACAAGGTCAAATCTCAGTGGATGCTCAAAATCACAGAATACGCCGACAGATTAATCAATGATCTGGATTTGGTGGATTATCCCGACCGCGTCAAGGCACAGCAGAAGAACTGGATTGGCAGAAGTACCGGTGCTGAGGTGGATTTCACTACCACAACCGGAGATATTCTCACGGTTTACACCACCAGAGCTGATACACTCTATGGCGCTACATACATGGTCATCTCTCCGGAGCATCCGTTGATTGAAAAATGGGCGGACAAGCTCGGCAATATGGACGAAATCCGCGCATATCAGGCAGCAGCCGCAAGAAAATCCGACTTTGAGCGCACCGAGGTCGCCAAGGATAAAACCGGTGTCAAGCTCGACGGTGTGCGTGCCATCAATCCGGTCAACAATACCGAAATACCGATTTTTATTTCTGACTACGTGCTTGTTTCCTACGGTACCGGCGCTATCATGGCAGTACCGGCTCACGATACCCGTGACTGGGAGTTTGCCAAAAAGTTCGACCTCCCGATTATCGAGGTCGTCAAGGGCGGCAATGTGCAGGAAGAAGCGTTTACCGACTGCGCAACCGGCATTATGGTCAATTCCGGTATGCTTGACGGATTGAGCGTAGACGAAGCCAAGAAGAAAATTATCGAATGGCTGACCGCTGAAGGCAAAGGTCATGCAAAGGTCAATTATAAACTCCGTGACTGGGTATTCTCCCGCCAGCGTTATTGGGGTGAGCCGATTCCGATTGTTCACTGCGAGAATTGCGGCTACGTTCCGATTGATGAGAGCGAGCTGCCGCTCAAGCTGCCGATGGTAGAGTCCTACGAGCCGACAGACAACGGTGAATCACCGCTTGCCAAGATGACTGACTGGATTGCGACTACCTGTCCAAAGTGCGGCGGCAAAGCCTGCCGTGAAACCGATACCATGCCGCAGTGGGCGGGTTCCTCATGGTATTTCCTGCGTTACATGGATCCCCATAACACTGAAGCGCTCGCATCCAAGGAAGCGCTTGAATACTGGTCTCCTGTAGATTGGTACAACGGCGGAATGGAGCACACCACCCTTCACCTGCTTTACAGCCGTTTCTGGCATAAGTTCCTCTATGATATCGGCGTTGTCCCAACTGTTGAACCGTATGCAAAGCGTACCTCTCACGGTATGATTCTCGGCGAAAACGGCGAGAAAATGTCTAAGTCCAGAGGAAATGTTGTCAATCCGGACGATATTGTCAATGAGTACGGCGCCGACACCATGCGTTTGTATGAAATGTTTATCGGTGACTTTGAAAAAGCAGCTCCCTGGAGTCAGGCAAGCATCCGTGGCTGTCGCAGATTTGTGGAAAGATACTGGAACCTCCAGACAATGCTTATCGACGGCGACGTTATTCGTCCTGAATTAGAGAGCGCCTTCCACAAGGCTATCAAGAAAGTCGGCGAGGATATTGAGAATATCAAGTTCAACACTGCTATCGCCGCACTGATGGCATTGATTAACGATATTTCCAACGTGAAGTCCATCAATAAAGAGGAACTGCGTATATTCTCTATTCTTCTCAATCCTTTTGCGCCGCATGTCACCGAGGAGGTTTATCAGGCGTGCAGGCTGGGCGATGGCATTCTGGCAGAAGCGCAGTGGCCGGCTTATGACGAGTCAAAATGTGTTGACGAAAGTATTGAAATTGTTGTACAGGTCAACGGCAAAATCAAAGCAAAGCTTCAAGTTTCCGTCAACGCCGACAAGGACACGATGCTGGCATTGGCATTGGCACACGAAAAGGTTAAACAGGCTGTTGATGGCATGAACATCATCAAGCGGATTGTCGTTCCCAAAAAGCTTGTAAACCTGGTTGTCAAGCCCTGATAAGATTAATTCTCGCGTTATCTTCCTTTTTTCGTGACAAAAAAGAAAATTGTCGCAAATTTCAACATTTCTATTGACAATATTCTTGTTATGTTGTATAATTACAAATGCAAATTATGCAAATTACCCACGCTGTATGGCAGATGGGAGGGAAGATAGATGGCTGAAATCAGATTAAAAGAAAATGAATCTCTTGAAAGCGCATTAAGACGCTTTAAGAAGCAGTGTGCCAGAGCTGGCGTTATTGCTGAAGTACGCAAGAGAGAGGCTTATGAAAAGCCCTCTGTAAAGCGTAAGAAGAAATCCGAAGCAGCACGCAAGCGCAAATACAGGTAACCAATAGGCGGACAGTTTATGCTGTCCGCTTTTTGATTTTTATGAAAGAGTGATAGTGTGAAAACGACATAGAAGATAACCTCTGCAAAAAAGGGCGCAGCAAAGC
>CAMVTS010000035.1 GCA_947170465.1 uncultured Clostridia bacterium | reverse complement strand
AGCCGATCGCGGGAATGGAAAGTATTATCCGTCGCGTCGTCAGCGGCGATATCGTAGTTGAAAATGGGAAAAAACAATTGGTACTCCGTTGGGACGAGTACCCCGATGAATAAAGGAGAGGTTGAGTAAAAATGCCAAAGGCAGGAAAAAGAGCAAATGATTCTATCTTATTTGGAAGCGCGGGATATAGATTCGGATTGCTACCCGGTTTTCCGGACGCAACGTCCGCGTATAGTCTGTCCGCGCAAAATGATACGGGAAAACCGGCGACGTTGTATCGCCCGGCGGTAAAAGCATTGGTGCTATACCAATGCCAAGGCCGCAGGGTTTATGACTGCAAATCCTACAGTTCACAGGAAATCTACGCCGAACCGATCGGTTTTGGCGGCGCTCTGGGACAAATCGGCAGCAATGGCGAGGAACTGTATATCGCCGAATACCGGCAGAGTGAAACGGTGACGCATATCGCTTGTTTTGACAAAAAGAAGAAGCAGTTCTTGTTTGCCGGCGTGACCGATAACGGCGGCGAAAGCTACAAGCCTTATGTCCTCGATTACAAGGAAGGGCGCAACGGCACGGTGCTTTGGCTGGCTTTGATCCCTTATCTTGCGGAAAAATCCGCAGAGATCCGGGATATTACGGATAAACCCGAAATCATGAGGGACGCGTATAAGGATGTTGTGGAGGGAAATCTTCCTTGTTTGGTTAAAGAAGCACAGCAGCAGGCGTTTATCTTCTGCGATAACATCTATTATACAGTCAACAGAGTCGGCGCGCCGAATGAGGTAGAGGTAAATGTTCCGGGAGCAGGTGTTTTCCCCGCAGTACCCAAAGCGGTCGAACAAGAAGCGTATAAGCCTGATCAGGTGCTTGTCGGCAAATTTTTTACCAAGGGACTGACAGACGAGAAAATCAAGAAAAAGATCATGCCGGAGATTACGCCGAGTGAGCTCAAATGCAGGTATATGCTGGATCCGAATATGACCGAAGCGGAGAAGTCCGCTGTTCGCAAAATGCCCGATACCTATATTGTGACGCCGCTGCTCTTAAAGGCGGTTCACAATGTTTGGTATCATCATCAGAAGAAAAGAGCGGATATAGGCATCACGCCGAAGAATATTCTGCTGTTTGGACCTCCCGGTTCGGGCAAATCGGAGTTTGCAAAGGCGATGGCGTCCGGTTTGGGCTTGCAGGATACACATGTTTCAATGTCAGCCAATTCGGATGAATCCTTTGCGACCGGCGCATTTACACCGCAGGTGGATGAAGCGCGGCAGACAGGTTGCGTAGATTTATTTGCGGATGTGCTGACGCAGTACAAAAGCATGTCTGATCTGCTGGATTGCGCGGAGATGGCGCCCGATGTGGTCTACGCAGATATCACCGGTAAGGAAAAGCCCGACGCTTCCATTTCAGACTGTGTGGAAGCGTATTCCGATCTGAAAGCAAAGGCTGAAACCGAAAAGGCGCTTGCCGATCAAAAATCAAACGGCAATTCTTCGGGGATCTCCTATACGTTTGTTGAATCCAAGTTTGCCCAAGCAATCGAGAACGGCTGGCTGGTAACGCTGGAGGAGTTCACGAATGTTCGCGATTCCGCTGTTGCGATCCTGATCAATCAGCTGATGGACGGCTATCAGGAATTAACGCTGCCAACCGGCAAGGTGATCCATCGACATCCGAATACCGTTGTAGTTTTCGCATGCAACACCGATGATAATCAAACGGGTGAGCTTCAGGTATCAACCATGAGCCGGCTGACAACGAAGTATTACATTGATTTCCCGACAAAACCGGAGATGATCCGGCGTATCAGGAACATTACCGGATTTGATGACGCTGCTGTTTTGGAGCAGATGGCAAATGTGGTCGTAACGCTACGCAAGTACATCGACGAGCACGGCTTCAACGGCGTATGCGGCGTGAGAGAGTTCGCGGGCTGGGCGATGCAGTATCAGGCAAGCCTTGATTTTGACGAGGACTCCACGCTGTACGACGCGGCGCTGGAAACCATCGTGCCCTCTGCTTCTGCACATAAGGAAGAAATGGACGAGGTCGTTAAGGACGTACTCGATACAATGCTTGCGGCGTGAGGTGGTTGTTATGAGAAAAGTAATGACGCTTGAAGCGCTTAGACAGGCGGAGATCGAAAAGCTGTCCTTTGAGGATATTTTCCTCTCAGCGCGATACAAAGCGGATTTGCAGGGCTTGATACAGACAGCTTGCCAAAGAGTAGGATATCGGGGCACTGTTGTTCTCCATACGTTTTTTGATGAGAAAAGCCCTGACGACGCCTGCACTGACGGAACTGGTATTCATCTGAATCTCGGCTCGAGCTTGGCAAAGCGGCTGCGAAACAAGCCTGTGTTGTTTCATATTTTTATTGTTGGTTTGGTAGCGCACGAGTTAGGTCATATCTTCTGGACAGACTTTGAGGATAATGAGCGGTACATGACAGCGCTGAAAAACGGACAATTCTATCCCTTTGCGCCGAAGCACGCAAACGTAAGGCAGTTTGCGGACGCGCTGGCTAAGGAAGAAAACCGTGTGCTTTTATGCAGGCTATGTCATCAGGTCGATAACGTGATGGAGGATATCTACGTCAACGCGCTCCAGAGACAAATGCTCGGCGGTATGTACGGACAGGGTATCAATCTCGGTAATCAGCTGATCGCAGAGGACGCGATCTCCGTTGATGAACAGAAGCAAAAGCATTACTACGACTTCTTCATTGTCATCAACTGTCTGTTGACGCAGCTCAAGGCGAATGCGGTTTACTACGGAAGAAACGAAGCGGCGTATAAACCACGAGTGCAGGCGGTTTACCGTATCGCCCGGCAGCATATCTTCAAACGCTCTCACATGGAGCGCTGTGCCGGCATCAATCTGGTGATGTGCGAGCTGTGGAATCTGGTCGAGGTCATGCTGAACGATGTGCAAAAGCAAGCACAGAAGAATCAGCCGTCAGCACAGAATCAGCCGGCTCAGGGCAGCGGCTTCCAACAAGGACAGCCTTCTGCCGATCCGCAAGGTAATCAGCAGCTCAATGAAGAACAGCTGAAACAGGCGATAAACGAGGCACTGAAACAGCTCCAAGGCAAAACTGCGGAAGCAAAGAACGGAACGACCTCCAAGATTGCTTGCAGTCAGCAGATCAAGGATAAGAAAACGGGGGAGAAGCACAAGACGGACATACAGGAGCAATCGCAGGACGGTCAGCTCAGCCCTTCCGTCAGTCAAATGCTGAATGATCCGCTTGAAGAACGCGGCGTGAATCTCTCAGCGGGACAGGCGGCGAATATTGAAGGAACAGGTCAGATCACATTTAACCGCGATTATGTTTCGTCCGGCGCGGCTCAGGCTGTCAGAACACTCACCGAGGTAATCAGCGACCTTGCCGATGAGCGTGCGCTTGCTGTCAACAACGCGGCAGTTAATGCTGCGCTGCAAAGCAATATCGACGATATTGACTGGGGACCGATCCACAGGAATGTCGATAAGGAAATCAACCGCCTATCTGTTATTCCGCCAAATTTCAGGACTGAATATGCCTTGTTGTGCCGGCAGATCCAGCCAATCGTTGAAAAACTCGTCAAAACCATTACGCGGACACTGAAAGAGGAAAACCTCGCAGGTGAGCGCAAGGGAAGATTTTACGGCAAGAAGCTCGATACAATGCGTCTGTACCGCACCGATCTGCGCGTATGGAAGGATATGAAAGCGCCAAAGAAGGAAATCAATCTTGCAATATCCCTTTTGCTTGACGAAAGCGGATCAATGAGCGGCGCAAAAGCCGAAATCACACGGCTGACAGCGATCCTGTTTGCCGAAGCCTGCGAGAAGCTGGGTATCCCTTTGGAAATCAACGGTCATACGACGTCGGGATTTTTTGTCAAACTGTTCAATTACAAGAATTTTGACAGCTTTGACCGCAACGACAAGTACAGGCTGGTAGATATTTCCGCGAGGGGCTGTAACCGCGACGGCGCGGCAGTGATTTTTGGATGCGAAAGGCTTATGAAACGTCGTGAGAACAAGAAAATCTTTATCATTATCTCCGACGGCCGACCGAACCACGATAACTACGGCGGCGACGCGGCGAAAAGCGATCTCAAGCATATCCGCAATACCTATACGCGCAAGGGCGTGACCTTCATTGCAGCGGCGATCGACGCGGACAAGGAGTACATTCACGAAATCTACGGAAAGAATTTCCTTGGTATTTCCAACCTTGAATCCATGCCCGCCGTGTTTGGCAGAATACTTCAGAAGGAAATCATAGAATAAGTGCAAATGTTTCGGGGTACAAATTTGTACCCCGAAACGGAAAGGAAACGATTATGAATAAAAATAACGCTGATTCAAACGAGCTTACAATGCTCAATCACATAAAACGATTGGCAAGAGGTGTCAAGATGGTGCTGGATTCTATGAAACTTCAGCCTATTGATAACGTCATTGCGGAGCTGAATACGCTGAACACCTTTGTAAAGGTCAAGGGCAACAGCTTTGATATCGGGAAATCGCTGTTTTCTTTTGTGGAGTTTGACAAGAACACCAAGAAGCTCCAAAAGTCTGTTGACTGTTATATGGGCATGGAGGAATCGCTGATTTTTTGCCATGACATACTCAGCGGCAAACTGCCGAAGCTGGCGGCAAAAGAAAAAGCAAAGGGTGAGCAGTACCCAAAAGCTGTATGGCACTCTCCGCTCGGCGGCGTCAATGAGCAGAAGGCGAGAGAGCGCAAGCTGCGCTCGGACGGCAAAGCCATTTCACGCAGCTTTAATATCGCGCCGGGCTCAAAGGCGGATTTCGTTGTGACTGTCACGCAGGGAGCCGGCAAATCGCAGCCGAACGGTATCATCACGCCGGAAGGAAAGCCGGAGGTGATTATCCGCGTCGCTTGTTCGGCGGACAACCTGAAAGGCTTGGCGCTGTCATTGAAGGCGCATATCGAGGCGTATTACGCTGCACGCTACGCGACCAACGGCTATGCACGAGCACCGAAGGAGGTAAGGCAGGAGCAAAAGGTATCGTAGAAAACACAGTTTTCTCTTGACGTAGTAATATAAAAAAAGCTATAATATAACTAAAGAAAGGGTGTATTTCATCTTGTCGGAATCAAACAAAGCAAATAGGCGATGATCAATATCAATTACGGTCACAACAGGGCTTTGATGGACGCATGCAAGCCGTTGAAGGAGTATGCGTGGTTTGTCGGCAAAATCAGAGAAAACAGAGAGATATTTGAAACGCTTGAAGAGGCAGTTGACGCCGCGTTAAATGAATTGGCGGATGACTCGATCATCAAGCCGTTTCTGATCGATAACAAAGCCGAGGTGAAAGAAATGTGTATCACGGAATATGATGAAGAGAAAACCTTTGCACAGCAAAGAGCAGAGGGCGTTGAAGAAGGACGTATAGAAGGAAGAAGAGAAGGACGCATTGAAGGCATCCAAGAAGGTATCAAAGAGGGTATCATTGAATCGGTAAAAAAATTCATTAAGAAAGGAAAGCTTTCCTATGATGAAATTGCCGATAATTTCGAGATACCCATTGAAGAGGTGCGCCGTTTAGCGGCACAGATGTCTTAAAAGACGTTGAAAGTCAATTGAAGGAAACCGCGGCTCATTGAGTCGCGGTTTATTAAACGAAATTCAAACGAAATATATGCGAAAAGGCTAATTCTCATAAGGATGATTTAAAAATACAATAGAATAACCGATTGGGAGCAAAAAGGACGCAGAATGTTTACGGAACATCCTGTGTTCTTTTTGCTTTATTTTTGATTCATATTCTTTAGCAGAAAAAGGGCGGCATCGCGCTGTTCTTCGGAAAGAACTGACCAGCAGTCTATCAGTTCTCTGGTTTTAGGTGTAACCTCAATCAACTCGCCGTCGGCAAAGAACTGTGAAAGTGTGATTCCCATTCCGTTGCAAATAGCCTCCAAGGTATCCACGGAAGGAATAGCGTTTCGTTTGATGATATTTGCTATGGTGGATTCCGACAAGCCGCTTTCTTTCGCCAAACGATACGCCGACCATCCGCGCTGTGCTAAAATTTGCTTTATTTTTGCTGTAACGTCCATAAATCATACCCCGTTACTATAATAATTATACCCTTGAATTAAACGGTATAATATGGCAATTGTTTTTGCGCTTTTGGGCGCGTACTGTGTGTATACGGGCGTCAGGCTGCTGCTCACGGGCAAGCTGACGGCAAGAGAAGAAGAAGGGCTCATAAACTATTCGCAAAAGGGCGCAAAAGTCTACAAGCTGGCTTATTCCGCGTTCACCATTGCCGGCGGTCTGATTGTCGCGGGCTTGGGCGTCGTCAGATATTTGGAAGAGCAGCACATCGTTCCGCAAAGCATTTGGTACAACATTATCGCGCTGGCGGTTGTGGTTGTTCTGGCGGTCATTTTCCTGCTGATTCGCAACAATAGCAGAAAAATGACAGATAAAGAATCGTGAAAATGAAAGTATTTTTTTAAGAATCATGTTCAGATTTGGCACACCCCATTGACAAAAGCCCTAAAATGTAAGACAATATAGAAGAGAAAGTGTGTTATTTGAAAAACGCAGGCGTGTTTTCTGTGTTTTCAAGTCCGGTATGCTTCATACACGGTCAGCGGATTCTCTAACACGCAACATCAAAACCAAAAACAAAAATCAAAAAAGGAGGAATTCTTTTATGAAAAAACTAAAACGGCCATTAAGCATTTTGCTTTCATTGCTGATGGTCGTCAGCTTGTTCGCCATGGTTCCCGTAACTGCAAGTGCGGCAGTCGGCGAATTGGTGTCGGAGAATGAATATTTGACATTCACGGCAGAAGAAGCCGGATCTTCGGTTACGCTGAATTATGCCAGCGGTACTTTGAAGTATAATAAAAACAACTCAGGTTGGGTAGATTATACTAAAGGCGCGCAGATTGATCTCGAAAACGAGGGCGATTCTGTTCGTTTTCGCGGAAAAAATACTACATTTGATTCTTCCAATCACGTTTCGCTCACCGGAAAAGTAGCGTGCAGCGGTAACGTTATGTCGCTGAGGCTCGACGATGATGGCAGGGATCAAGGCTTGTCCGATAGTTGCTTTTATCGTATGTTTTCTGGCTGCGCCGGATTAACGACAGCACCGGAACTGCCTGAAACAATGCTGGAGTCTAACTGCTACAACTTTATGTTTGCTAGCTGTACGAGCCTGACCACAGCTCCCGAGCTTCCGGCGAAAGCGCTGGCGAAATACTGCTACCGCTGTATGTTTCAAAACTGTACGAGCCTGACCACAGCTCCCGAGCTTCCGGCGACAACGCTGGCGAAAGGCTGCTACAACAATATGTTTTATGGCTGTACGAGCCTGACCACAGCTCCCGAGCTTCCGGCGACAGAGCTGGCGGAAGACTGCTACTGCGGTATGTTTGAGGGCTGTACGAGCCTGACCACAGCTCCCGAGCTTCCGGCGACAACGCTGGTGACTAACTGCTACACCCGTATGTTTTATGGCTGTTCAAGCATAAAGCTGTCAGAAACGGAGACTCCTGAATACAGTATTCCGTACCGTGTGCCTCCCGTTGGAACCGGAACAACAGCTACATATGCTCTTTATAATATGTTCGCTAGAACCGGCGGAACATTTGCAGGCACACCAAAAATCAACACAACTTATTATTTGTATAGAGAAGTTCCCAAGTACACTGTAACATGGAAGAACGGCGACACTACTCTCGAAACCGACACCGATGTAGCGGAAGGCACAATGCCCGAGTACAACGGCGAAACTCCCGTACAGGACGACGACGAAACCTACACCTACACCTTCTCCGGCTGGACTGACGGCACCAACACCTACGGCAAGGACGATACGCTCCCTGCTGTCACCGGCGACATCACCTACACCGCGACCTTTACCGCGACCGGGGCAGTCGGCGATTATGTGCCGGAGAGTGACTATTTGACATTCACGGCAGTAGAAGCCGGATCTTCGGTTACGCTGAAAGTTGCTTCCGGCAGTAATTTGCAGTATAGTTTAGACGGTGGGGAATTGATCCCTTATACTCCCGGCACGCCGATTACGCTCGAAAACGCGGGCGATTCTGTTCGTTTTCGCGGAAAAGATACTACATTCAATTCTTCCAATCACGTTTCGATTGGCGGAAAAGTAGCGTGCAGCGGTAATGTCATGTCGCTGCGGCTCGACGATAACGGCAGGGATCAAGGCTTGTCCGATAGATGCTTTATTTATATGTTTAGGGACTGCAACGGATTAACAGCGGCACCGGAACTGCCTGAAACAACTCTGGCGCCTTACTGTTACGATCGTATGTTTTATGATTGTAAGAGCCTGACCGCAGCTCCCGCGCTTCCCGCGACAACTCTGGCGGAATACTGCTACAGCTGTATGTTTTCTGGCTGTGATAGCCTTACCACAGCTCCCGCGCTTCCCGCGACAATGCTGGCGTCTAACTGCTACAACTCTATGTTTCTTGGCTGTGAGAGCCTCACCACAGCTCCCGAGCTTCCGGCGACAACGCTGGCGGAATACTGCTACGACAGTATGTTTTATGGCTGTTCAAGCATAAAGCTGTCAGAAACGAAGACTGATGAATACAGTATTCCGTACAGTGTGCCTTCCGGTGGAAACGGAACAACAGCTGAAAATGCTCTTAAAGATATGTTCGCTGGAACCGGCGGAACATTTACAGGCACACCCACAATCAACACAACTTATTATTTGTATAAAGAAGTTCCCAAGTACACCGTCACATGGAAAAACTGGGACGGCAACGTTATCAAAACCGACGAGAACGTAGCGAAGGGCACCATGCCCGAGTACAACGGCACCACTCCCGTAAAGGACGATGACGCAACCTACACCTACACCTTCTCCGGCTGGTCTCCCGAGGTTACCGAGGTAACAGGCGACGCGGAGTACACCGCGACCTTTACCGCTGAGAACAAGGCGGTGAAAAACGTCATCACTCTGATCAACGCCCTGCCCGCAAAAGATGACCTTACCTTAGCCCACGAGGAGCAGATTAAAGCGGCACGCGCGGCTTATAACGCGCTGAGCTTCGCCGAGAAGGAGCTTGTCCCCGACGATGCGTTTATCCGTCTGAGTGGCACGGAAGTAGCTCTCAATTCTTTGAAGCGTAACGCGTTTTCGCAATACAGAGGTGATCAGGCAGATAGCTTCTATATTGCCATGGATCAGAAAATCGGCAGCGGCGAAGCAGAACTGATGAATGCTTTGCAAGAGGCGATTTCTGCGATTCAGAATGTAGAATTTGATAGTGACAAATCGCTGGCAGAAAACAAAGCCGCGGTGGACGCTGCTGTTCAAGCCCAAACCGAGGTAATGAACAACAAGATGACCGAGGCTTGTAACGCCTATAAAGCGAAAAAAACCGCCGAGGTGCAGGGTCTTGCGCAGAATGGCGACCCTGATCCCGTCTACACGGTAATCCAAATAGCAGCGGATAGAATCAACGGCGAAACGTTTGAAAATCAGACTGTTTCCCAGTTCAAGAGGAGTATTGACTCTGCTGTTGAACAAGCGCAAGTGCAAATTTCTTATGCGAGAGCAGAGGCATTCGGCAACTACAAAAATGAGAAAGCCTACGATGTGCAGGGTCTTGCGCAGGAGGGCGACAGCGCAGCTGCCGCGCAGATCATCAGCAACGCCGTTCAGGCAATCAACGCGGTGAGCTATGACACAAGCAAAACGTATGTCGAGAACAAGGCGGCAGTGGACGCCGCCGTGGATATCGCGCAGATTACGCAGGCACTTGCCGCTCAGAGAAACGCGGATAAGGCGGCTGCTGTTACCGCGCAGATCAACGCCCTGCCGGCTGAAATCACCTTGAACGACAAGGCTGCTGTGGAAGCCGCAAAACAGGCTTATGACGCGCTTACAGACGAGCAGAAGGATCTTGTTGATAGGGAAGCGTTTAACAAGCTGGTCGGCGCAATGAATACGATTGAAAAGGCTGCCGCCGATCAGGCTGCCGCTGACCCGGTTATCAATCAGATTAACGCTCTGCCCACAGTCATCATTCTTGAAGATAAGGCTGACGTTGAAGCTGCACGCGCAGCATATAACGATCTTACTGACGCCCAAAAGGCTTTGGTTGACGAGGAAGCTCTTGACAAGCTGACAGAAGCCGAGGAAGTAATCGCTGACCGCGAGGGTGCCAAGGTTGTTGAGGATATGATCAACGCCCTGCCCGATGCAAAGGACATCACCCTTGCAGACAAGGCTGCTGTTAATGCTGCAAACGAGGCTCGTTTGAATCTGCCTCCCGAGCAGGCTGATTACCTTACATTTGCCGCTATCGACAAGCTCTTTAAGGCTATGGATAAAATCGAAGACCTCGAAGCTGCCAAGGCTGTTGAGGATCAGATCAACGCTCTGCCCGAGAACATCACTGTTGAGGACAAGGAAGCCGTTGAGGCTGCAAGAGCCGCGTTTGACGCGCTGACCGACGACCAGAGAGCTCTGGTTGACGTAGACGCACTCAGCGAAAAGCTCGCCGCTGCCGAGGCTGCGCTTAAGGTTGCTCTTGACAAGGCTGCCGCGGACGCTGTTATCGCTCAGATTGACGCGCTCCCCGCTGCAACAAGAGTTACTATTAACGATAAGGACGCTATCGAAGCTGCAAGCGCTGCTTACGACGCGCTGACCGACGATCAGAAGAATTACGTACCGCTTTCCAGCAAGCTCAAGCTCACCATTGACAAGGGCGCTCTCGACGCTGCGATCAAGATCGCAGAGGACGAGGCTGCTGCCGACGCTGTTGAGAAGATGATCGAAGAGCTTCCCGCTCCTGCCGACGTCACCCTCGACGACAAGACCGCTGTTGAGGATGCAAGAGCTGCTTATGACGCACTGACCAACGCTCAGAAGAGAATGGTCAACCTGACCGACAGAGTGAAGCTCACTGCCGACGAGGCTGCGATCCAGAAGATCGAAAACGATATCGCTGCTGCCGACGCTGTTACCGAGCAGATCAACGCGCTGCCCGCCGCTGAGGACATCACCCTCGACGACGCCCGCGCTGTAATGGCTGCACGCGGTGCTTACAACAACCTGACCGACGACCAGAAGGCTTATGTTGACGACGAAACCGTTCAGAAGCTCACCGACGTTGAAGACGCTCTCGCCGAAAAGGTTGAGGTCGCCACTGTTATCGCGCTCATCGACGCGCTCCCCGCTGCTGAGGATGTTACCCTCGCAGACCGCACCGTTATCGACTCCACCGGCGTTGCTTACGATCTGCTCACCGACGATCAGAAGGCTCAGATCGATCCCGAGACCGCTCAGAAGCTGTTTGACGCTCAGGCTGCTCTCGCTAAGATCGACTCCGACATGAAGGCTGCTGATGAAGTTGCCAAGATGATCAATGATCTTCCTTCTGCTACCAACGTTACCCTTAACGACA
The DNA here is from genome assembly GCA_947170465.1 of uncultured Clostridia bacterium. Taxonomy (GTDB): domain Bacteria; phylum Bacillota; class Clostridia; order Oscillospirales; family Acutalibacteraceae; genus Ruminococcoides. Next base: position 15,417 of record CAMVTS010000035.1, on the reverse strand, counting down.
AGGACGCTATCGAAGCTGCAAGCGCTGCTTACGACGCGCTGACCGACGCTCAGAAGGATTACGTACCCCTTTCCAGCAAGCTCAAGCTCACCGTTGACAAGGGCGCTCTCGACGCTGCGATCAAGATCGCAGAGGACGAGGCTGCTGCCGACGCTGTTGAGAAGATGATCGAAGAGCTTCCCGCTCCTGCCGACGTCACCCTCGACGACAAGACCGCTGTTGAGGATGCAAGAGCTGCTTATGACGCACTGACCAACGCTCAGAAGAGAATGGTCAACCTGACCGACAGAGTGAAGCTCACTGCCGACGAGGCTGCGATCCAGAAGATCGAAAACGATATCGCTGCTGCCGACGCTGTTACCGAGCAGATCAACGCGCTGCCCGCCGCTGAGGACATCACCCTCGACGACGCCCGCGCTGTAATGGCTGCACGCGGTGCTTACAACAACCTGACCGACGACCAGAAGGCGCTGGTTACCGACGACACCGTTCAGAAGCTCACCGACGCTGAGGATGCGATCGTAAGCGCTCTCACCGTTGAGACCGTTAAGACCATGATGAACGTTCTGCCTGCCGCTGAGGATGTTACCTACAACGACAAGCCCTTCATCGAGGCTACCAGATCCGCTTACGACGATCTGACCGACGCTCAGAAGGCTCAGATCGACGACGAGACTCTCCAGAAGCTCACCGACGCTGAGGACGCTCTCGCTCTGATCGAGGCTGACAAGGAAGCTGCCGACGCTGTTGCCGCTATGATCGAGGCACTGCCCGCCGCTACCAAAGTCACCCTCAACGATAAGGACGCCATCGAAGCTGCAAGCGCTGCTTACGATGAACTCACCGACGCTCAGAAGGCGTTCGTTCCCGCTGCCGACAAGATCAAACTCGCCGTTGACAAGGGCGCTCTCGACGCAGCTCAGAAGGCTGCCGATGACGAAGCCGCTGCCGACGCTGTTGAGAAGATGATCGAAGACCTGCCTGCTCCTGCCGACGTTACCATCGACGACAAGGCTGCAGTAGAAGAGGCAAGAGCTGCTTACGACGCTCTCACCGACGCCCAGAAGAAACTCGTTGTTCTGGGAGACAGAATCAAGCTCAATGCTGACGAAGCTGCTATCCAGAAGATTGAGAACGATATCGCTGCTGCTCAGGCTGTTACCGACATGATCAACGCGCTTCCCGCCGCTGAGGATGTTACCATGGACGACGCCCGCGACATCATCACCGCGGCTGCCGCTTACAACCTCCTGACTCCCGATCAGAAGCCGCTCGTTACCGAGGAAACCGTTCAGAAGCTCAAGGATGCTCAGGACGGCCTCAGAAGCGCTGCTCAGGTCGAGATCGTCAAGGATATGATCAACGAACTTCCCGCCGCTGAGGATGTTACCCTTGCCGACAAGGAAGATATCGAGACCGTAAGAGATGCTTACGACGCTCTTACCGACGCTCAGAAGGAGAAGATCGACGACGAGACTCTCCAGAAGCTGACCGACGCCGAGGCTGCTCTCGAGCAGGCTGAGGCTGACAAGGAAGCTGCCGACGCTGTTGCCGCGATGATCGAGGCACTCCCCGGCGCTGCCAAAGTTACTCTCAACGACAAGGACGCTATCGAAGCTGCTGGCGCTGCTTACGATGAGCTGACCGACGCTCAGAAGGATTACGTTCCCACTCAGGACAAGATCAAGCTCGCGCTTGACAAGGCCGCTCTCGAAGCTGCTCAGAAGTTTGCCGATGACGAAGCTGCTGCAGACGCAGTGGAAGAACTCATCGACGCGCTGCCTGCTCCCGACGAGATCACCCTTGACGACAAGGCTGCTGTTGAAGAAGCTAAGGCTGCTTACGACGCGCTGACTCCCGACCAGAAGAGACTGGTTGTTCTGACCGACAGAATCAAGCTCGCTCTTGATCAGGCTGCTATCCAGAAGATCGAGAACGATATCGCTGCTGCTCAGGCAGTTACCGACATGATCAACGCGCTTCCCGCCGCCGAGGATGTTACCCTCGACGACGCTAACGCGATCACTGCAGCTACTGCTGCTTACAACGCACTGACTCCCGACCAGAAGCCGTTCGTTACTGACGAAACCGTTCAGAAGCTCACCGACGCTCAGAACGCTCTCGCTAAACTCGAAGAGGCTCAGAAGGTCAAGGATCAGATCAATGCGCTTCCCGCTCCCGAGAAGATCACCGTCAGCGACAAGGACGCTATCGAAGCTGCTCGCGCTGCTTACGACGCTCTTGACGACGCTCAGAAGGCTCAGATCGACGACGAAACCGTTCAGAAGCTCACCGACGCCGAGGCTGCTCTCAAGCAGGCTGAGGACGACAAGGCTGCTGCTGACGCTGTTACCGAGAAGATCGAGGCTCTGCCCATGCCGACTCAGGTCACTCTTGACGACAAGGCTGCCATCGAAGAAGCTAAGGCTGCTTACGACGCTCTGACCGACGCTCAGAAGGATTATGTTCCCGTTCACGACGCGCTCAAGCTCGCATTTGACGAAGCTGCTCTCTCTATCGCTGAGACAAACGCTGTCAGAGATATGATCAACGCGCTGCCCGCGACTGACGATCTCACCGAAGCTGACAAGCCCGCTGTTGAGGCTGCAAGAAAGGCTTATGACGATCTGACCGACGAGCAGAAGAATCTGATTGACGAGGATACTCTCAAGAAGCTTACTGACGCTGAGGAAAAGCTGGGTCACAAAATCCTCCTTGGTGACGCAAACGGCGACGGTGTCGTTGATATCAGCGACGTTACCGCTATCCAGATGCACGTTGCAGAACTGAAGGTTCTCGAAGGCGATCAGCTGACCGCTGCTGACGTAAACCTCGACGGCAGTGTTGCTATCGACGACGCTTCCATCCTGCAGGTATTCCTTGCTGAGACCGAAGTGGCTTATCCCATCGGACAGTGGATCTGATCTGCTGATAAAGCTTAGCAAAGCATAACAAACAAAAAGAATCCTGCCGCTCATGCGGCAGGATTTTTTCTGTGCGGTCAGAAAACCAAACAGACGAATTCCCGCGGGTATTCATGCGAATTGTGCGCCTATGATAAAATGGATTTGATTTTATACCAATCTTCATTAAAAAATAGACTTTCTACTTTTTAATAGCGCCGTAACGGTCATACTTTTTCAAAGTGGACAATCAACGGTACCGATTACAATACAGCAGAAAAGACATACACCGTAAACGTCGACACCACGGCTACGGTCACGTTTACCGCAAAAACATATAAAATAGTATGGCCTGATGGTACAGATGCTAATATAGCTATGACAAGATTACCTAATGGAACATATATTTCTAGTGGCAAGATGGGGGCTGGATATAAGTTTTCAATAATGAATGTCACAGATAGCCTTTATTCACATTCCGGTTCCAATGAAGGCACTAAGGGTTTGGAGTTAGTTGATCTTGACGATACTGTTTCCATTAAAGCAAATGCGAGATGGTATGATTCTGTGCCGAAACCATCAGGATCGGACGACAAACAAAGCTACCAAAACAGTACCGGAGAAGACGCTTACGTTGTTTATGACCCCAACGGCACCAATAAAAACGACAATAATGATCAGTTTGCTAATTACAAGGGTATGATTTGGCTGACAACAAATGCAAGCGACGGCACATATCCCACGATCGTTTACCTCAAGGACGGTACTGTCAGAAACGGTTATCATTTATTCAGGGCATCACAGAAATGTGGTGCCTTTTCGACGATTGAAAAGCGCTTGATAAAACCATTTGATCACGTTTTATGTCTTGATAAATCCACAATAAAGAATTATAATAAATATGTAGTCTAATATATGTTTTCTAATCGTTTCGATTAGTTTGGTTTGGCGCCGGTAAAAATATCGGTCACGTTCGCTCTTGATGAACGTAGACAGTTACTATCACGCATATTCTCCATGCGCTGATGAAATCCGCCTTATCACATGGATTTGTCGGGTAATGATCCTCTCACTGAGATGCTTAGAACAGAATGGTTCAGACAGGAGAAGTGCGTCCGAACAACAATTAAATACGAGCTTTCGCTCAGAATGTACGACATAGTCAGTCCTTTGGATTACTATCTTAATCAGCATACTTTGAAATTAAATTGAACGGCCGTATGCCGAACGGTACGTACGGTGGTGTGAGAGGGCTGAGAAATTCCGCCCTACTCGATTTGAAAGAATCTATGAGATTGTTTTAAGAATATATGAAATAAGTGTTGACATAATATATATCATGATATATACTAATTATAGATAAATATCTTGATATATACTTTATCTTGATATATACTTTGTTTGCAAGGAGAGATGATAATGGAAACTGCAAAAGTATTTGAAAACGGAAGAAGTCAGGCGGTAAGACTGCCAAAAAAATTTAGATTTACTACGGATGAAGTTGTTGTACAGCGTTTAGGATCTTCTTTGGTTTTGACGCCAAAGGATAAGTTATGGGAAAGTTTTCTTAACGGCATAAACAGCTTTACTGAGGATTTTATGTCCGATGGAAGAAGTGAAACGCCGGTTGAGAGGGATACCCTATGAAAATGTTGGATACGAATATCTGTATTTATACGATAAAGCAAAAGCCCCTTGAGGTATTGAACAGATTCAAGCAGGAGATTCCTGATGGACTTTGTATTTCAGCTATCACGCTTGCAGAATTAAAGCACGGAATTGAGAAAAGCGTAAAACCGGAAAGGAACGAGCTTGCTCTTGCGCAGCTTTTGGCGGCGTTGACCGTTATCCCATTTGACGATTTAGCAGCAGTTGAATACGGTAAAATATGCGCTTATCTTCAAAAACAGGGTACACCGATCGGTACAATGGATATGCTGATTGCTGCATCTGCGCTTTCTGTAGGGATGACTCTCGTCACGAACAATACACGGGAATTTGAAAGGATACCTGAACTTTCGTTGGAAAACTGGGTTGAGAACAAATAAAAAGTTTTTGTTTTGGCATCACAGAAATGTGGTGCCTTTTTTACGATTGAAAAGCGATTGATAAAACCATTTGAACACGTTTTATGCCTTGACAAATCCATAATAAAGAATTATAATAAATATGTAGTCTAATATATATTTTCTAATCGTTTCGATTAGTTCGGTTTGGCGCCGGTAAAAGTATCGGTCGCGTCCGCCTTTGGTGAACGCAGACAGGTAAGAACGCGCAGCTCCTTCTATGCGCTGATGAAATCCGACTTATCACATGGATTTGTCGGGTAATGTTCCTCTCACTGAGATGCTTAGAACAGAATGGTTCGGACAGGAGAAGTGCGTCCGAACGACAATTAAATAAGGGCTTTCGCTCAGAATGTACGACATAGGGATGGTTGTATCCTTATGTCTTTTTTGTTCTGAAAAAGCGGGGCTCTGTTTTTATGCCTTCAGTGTATTAACTGAGGGCATTTTTTATAGCAGGAATTCTCAATTTGAGAAAACAGTCAGCGGTGACGCTGGATTATCAAATGTGGAAAAGGAGAGTAAAATGCCACATCGAGTAAAAATCTATCAAATCAACACAGACAGAGATAAGGAGCGCCTGATTTTTGCAGGTTCAGATGTTCTGATGAAGAACAAGCTGGATTTGGAAATCGACGCGTCAATTTATGACGAGGTTTTCAACGGTGAACTGGAGACCAAGGAACCTGAAAAAATGTTTGCCCTGTTTAACACCGAGGGTCATCCGCTGTATCGCGGTCACTCAATATCAGTATCAGACGTTATTGTGACAGTGGACGGCGCTTTTTTCTGTGATTCGTATGATTTCAAGAAAATCGTCTTTGATGAATCATTGACGCAGAAGCCCGATAACCTGCTGCGGATCGTTTATGTCGAGCCCTGCAAGCCGGCGTATGAGACGGAGATTATTGATTCTCTGCACGGTTTACAGAAAGCCGTTGGCAACGGTCTGATCGAGCACATCCTGATGGAAAACAACTGTATTTATATCGGCAACGACGCAGCAAAGCTGATTGGTATGAAGGGCAACCGACGTTACGGAGAAGGCGGTATTATTGCAGGTCCCTTCTTTATTTGCGGATGTGCGGCGGAGACTTACCGTTCCCTGACAGATGATGAAGTGCAATTTTATTTAGAAAAATTCAAGGAGCCTGAGGATATCAGTGACGATGAAACGCAGGCTGATACCGGGTTCCAATTTATCTTATTGTAAAGGAGAGTTGCATAATGGCTGAAATGATTGAAATGATGGATTTCACAGAAGAAACCGAAAGCACTTCCGAGGAGACTTCAACGGCTGTTGAAAATGCAGATTGCGTTGAAATAGAGCCAAATGAACCGGAGAAAGCGCCGGACATGGAAGAAACAGACGATGAAAATGCGGACAAAGATGCAGAATCTGATAAAAACCTTGACGTACCCGAGATCGACTTCGACCGCTTTTTGCCGATCCTTGACTTTTCAAAGGTCACTGATGAGCAAATATGCGACGCGGCTTGCAATAAGCTGCTTGCCGACAGCTATTTCGGGATCAATGGATTTCCTGTTATCGCCTGCTTCCTTTGGGCGTATAACAAGGCAAAGGATGATTTGGAATTTGCCAAGCAGGTTTGTATCAAGTCAAAGAATTTCAACAAGGCGTTTGAGTATCTGAAAAAAACTGTAATGTCCTGCAATGCCGGTGCTAGCGGTGGGGTAGGATTGGATCACCGTCAGATATTTGCTATTCTGGAGGAATACTTTGCCCTTGACGACGCGGAGATCGCGCGCAGGGAAGCGGAAGCCGAATTGAAGCGTAAGAAAAACGCCGCGAAGAAAGCAGAGAAAAAAGCCGCGGATAAGAGCAAATCCAAAGCAAAAGCACCGAAAGCCGCTAAACCGAAAAAGGAAGAAAAGACGGAAACGCCGCAGATCTCCTTTGACGATTTGCTGGGAGGTGTTTGATCATGCTGCCTGACAAACGTAAGCTGAGAAAATGTCTGGAACCGTACCGAGAGCCGCCTAAAGCGGTTCTCTCCTTTTTTCGGAAAAATAATGGAGAAGCTGATTACGCTGTTATCGGAAAAACCTTTTCGGCAGAAGGAAAAACCGTTTATGCGCTGCTGTATTATTCGCCGGAAAGGCTGGAGCGCGCTTCGTTTATCAATCGACAATTCGATTGTATAGACGTAGTTCCTTATACGCCGGTCAAATGGTATCACACGCTCTTGTTTACAAAAAGTGAAGTAAAAACCGTTTTAGTAAACGCCGGCAGCTTTTACAGCTATTTCAAGGAGAACAACCGAAATAAGGCACCGTTTCGTTATCTTGAGCATGAGATATACAACCGAAAAGAAGCCGACAGCCTGCAAAGGCATATCGAAAATGTTAAGCGTAAGAACGCCGCGTATAACGCTGAAATGCGACCTATTCCGAAATCCTTTTTTCAATATGCAAGGAAGGTTCAAGGCTACGGTTTGTTCGATACTTCCGACAGGCATAGCGGTCATTGCATGGAATGCGGAAAGAATTTTCAAACAGATTTTGCACTGAAATATAAGCGCCGGCATAAGTGTCCGCATTGCAGGAGCAATCTGACGATGTACACGAAGCTGACAAAACCGAGATACTCTGTTGAATACGGCGTCCAATATTTTGACCGCGATATCAATAACGAAATCGTTGTGCGTCATTTTCTTGTCACCAAGTATTTCAAACCGTCTGCCTGCAAAGTGGATTATTTTGAGTACGAGCGTGACCGCTTTAAGGCAAATGACGATGGTTACGACTATTATTATCAGGTTTTACGCTGGAATTTTCGCGCGGATCAATATCTTTGGCGCGACAGTAAACCGTATCAAGGCACTTTGTGGGGAATGAGAAAGGTATTTTATGAAGATGAGTATTTGTATACAGATAATTTGGATACGGTATTCCCGGATGCTCCTGAGTATGTAGAAACATTCAAAATTCTTAATGAGAATAATAAAATCAGGGCAGAGGAGTATTTGCGCCGATTGAACGTGGCTTTTGATGTCGCAAGAGATTTTATCATCAAGGGTTATCCCGAATTACTGTATAACTATTATCCGAGTCAATTAGCGAATGAATCTGTTGAGAATTGTTTGCACGGAATCGGAAATGGTTATAAGGAAATCATCAAAACCTCTGGATATGTCTCGTCTATCATGCTTGATGAAATCCGTAAAATCCAAACCATGAGTTTTGATTTATTTAAGTTGTTTTATCGGCACGCTAAGGAAAAGGGAATCCACCGAATAGAATTTGTGATCGGCGCATTGCGATTTGGACCGCATATTTCAGAAAAACTGATCAAGGCAGGATATTCCGCGTTATGGAGAACTATGAGCAACGAGGAGTTTGAAAAATATGATGATTATTCCATGAAAGAAATATTCAGACACCTCACACCTGCTTACAAAAGGTTTGTCAAGCATCGGCAGAGTACATCAATGGAAGATATTGAACTGCTGCGCCGTCAATGTTTTAAAGGCGTTTCGATTGATGATTTTGCCGAAACGGTATTCAGAATCAGAAAAATCATCTCATATCGGCAAAATGTAAGTTCGGTATTTATATGGTCTGATTTTATTGACCGTTGTGAGAGATACAATGTATCCGTCCATAAGGCGCTGAAATATCTCAAAGACAATAACTTCCATTGTTGGGATGATATGTGCAAATGGCATTTGCAGTTATTCGGTAAGCCAAAGCGCAACGTTCTGCTGGTAAAATCCATGATGACTGTTCATGACGAGCTTTTCAAGTTGATTCAGGAGAAGAAGAACAAGGAATCGCAGCAGAAGGCAGCGATCATAAATTCTTTGATCGGCAGGATATGCCGTTTCTTCACGAAGAATAAGCTGCAAAACTACGAGCTTAAAAACGGTTTAATAGCTGTCGTTCCGCACTGCAAGGAGGATTTTACCCGCGAAGGAAATGAAATGCACATCTGCGTCGGCGGATCTTCCTATACGATGAACCATATCAAGAAAAGCAGTGTGATTTTCTTCCTGCGTCAAAGTCAAGCGGCGGATACTTCCTATTGCTGTTGTGAGGCGCGTGTTCTGAACGGTAAGGTATATCTGGCTCAGTGCCGCATGAATCATAATGGTGATCCGGAGGATTCAGTTCGCAAAGCTGCGGAAGATTACTGTAAGGTACTCAATAAAACAATTCGATTCAAAAACGACGCGCTGATGCTAAAGGCAGCGTAATAAAGATTTATGAGGTGTTACTATGGAAAAAATGATTTTTACATTAACAGAACAAATGAAGGACGCAATCCAGCTTCTTCAAAGGACGGTCACAGTCAAAAAGATCTCCGGCGGCGTTTATCCCGAAGGCGTTTTGTTCTACAAGGACAATCTTGCCGCGATCTCATCGGATTTGAGCATCACCTATAAGCTCACGTCCGAAGAAACAGGCTTTGTGCCGCAGCTCTTTGAGAAAAAGATTATCGTACCAATCAAGGGCTTGCAGCTGATACTGGATTCCGCTGAAAACAGCGAGATCACGCTCAGCGTTGAGAAAAATATCCTTTCCGTCAAGAAGAACAACAAGCGCGGCGTCGCGCAGATCGCGCTGACGAACGAAGAGTTTCCCGAAATCCCTAAGTTGGATGTGGCCGGTAAGGATGCGATCCCCGTCAAGGAATTTTTGCGCGCTATCAAAACGACGAGCTACGCAATGGCAAAAAACGGCTCGAAGCCGTTGTTGACGGGTATGCACATGATTTCGGACGGCAAGACGCTGACGATCTATGCTATTGACGGATTTCGTATCAGTCTGTGGACGCAGCCGTATGTGTCGGAGAAATTCACCATCAGTATTCCGGCAAAAACAGTGGATAAGCTGACGTCCGCACTGTCAAAGGCGAGCGGCGATCTCACCGTCGTCAGATGTAACGGCGGTCGTCAGGCGGCATTTGTTATCGGAAAGCTGGTGATCCGCACGCATCTGCTGCACGGAGACCTGATCGATCTATCCACGATCGTAAAGGAGAAGAAAAGCGAGGTCGAGGTTGAAAAGCTGCCTTGTTTGTCTATCCTGAAAACAGTTTCCATGCTGCAGGAGGACAGGAAGAATCCGGTGCGCGTCAGCCTTGCCAATGACAAGATCGTGTTCAACTACAGGGGCGCCAATTCGCAGTACGAGGATGAATGTGCGGTATCGGCGGCGGAATCCGCGGAGTCGGTGATGATCGGTTTGAACAACAGCTATTTGCAGGAAACGCTCAACGCTTGCCCTGCCGACAGTCTGAAGGTTCAATACGACGGCGCGCTCAGTCCGGTGCTGTTCCGTTCCAAGAGCGAGCAGGCGGAGATCGTGCAGGTCGTCGTACCGATGCGGCTTGCGGCTGAATAATACATAGAAAAAAGATTGACCCAATGCTTTTGCGGCGTTGGGTCAATCGAATAATGAATAAGAAAGGGTTGATAGGTTTATGAATAAGCAATCAGACAACAGGAGCGGATTCCTTCAAACTGTTTTTGCGGAGAATAAAGAGTTTTATCCGACGCCCGATGAATTATTGGAGAAAATGTTTTTGAAAATGAAGCTCCATTGTAAGGGAAAAGGCTTGCGCGACTATGAATACGGGCGTTTCCATGTGTTGGAACCGTCCGCCGGAAAAGGCGATATCGTCAATTACTACCGCGAGCATATTGCGGATTGTTATTGTCCGAAGTCAGACGTTGTGGAGCTTGACCCTCTTTTAAGGCAGTATCTGAAAGGCGATGACCATTACAGTGTGGTGTGGGATGATTTCCTCACCTTCCGAACGGAAAAGCATTACGATTTGATCGCTATGAATCCGCCTTTTTCAGCGGGTGCCAAGCATTTGCTAAAAGCGATCGACATTGCCGAGTCTAATGGCGGCGATACCATTATCATGTGTATTCTAAACGCGGAAACGCTTGCAAATCCTTGTACCAATGAGAGAAAGGCACTTTGTTCAAAGCTTACCAAGCTGAACGCAGAGGTCGAGCTTTATGAGCAAGCCTTTCGGTCTGCGGAGCGTGTGACAGATGTTACGGTCGCGTTTATTTTCATTGACGTTCCGAAAGCATTTCATGCGTCTTTGATAATGGACAAGCTGGAAAAAGCAAAGGATGTTGAGAAAAGTGTTTATGAGCCGACCGAGATCGTAACAGCAGAAAACTATATCGAGCAGATGATTGAATTCTACAATCGTGAGGTGGAGCTTTGTTCCGCGTTCCTGCATGAGTATTTTTCTATCGTACCGTTCATCAGAACATGTATGCCTAAGGATTTTGATCCGTCAGAAGAGTATTATCAGCAGTTAAGAGCAAAAGCAGGGTATTACAATAAGTATTCTTATGAGGAAACGCCTGTTTTACGCGTGCGTGTCGGAGATCATGATGTAGAAGATTATAAGGACATCAACAAGGCAATCAAGATAATTCGCTATAAGTACTGGAATCATTTGTTCCACAACGAGAAATTCACTGAGCTTTTAACAAGTGATATGCGGCAGAAGTTGTATAATGCTGTCAGCAGTATGGACGTGTATGATTTCAACGCTCATAATATCCAGGTCGTTCAGGAGCAGTTTATCACAAGTCTGCTTCAGAACCTTGAGCAGACGATCCTCAGTTTATTTGAGGAGCTGACGTGCGAACATACCTACTTTGACGGCAGTTCCAACATACATTACTATAACGGCTGGAAGAGTAACAAGGCGCATAAGGTCAACAAACGGGTCGTAATTCCAATGTACGGTGTGTTTGATGATTGGAAGTATAGCTCAGATACATTCCACTGTTATGAACTTGAGAATAGAATGTGCGATATCGAAAAGGTGTTTAATTACCTGTCAGACGGTACTACCGTTGGAGCATCGGTCAAGAGTGTTGTTTATTATGCCAATCAGCAGCATAAGAACAGGAATCTGCATTTCAAATATTTCGACGCGAGTATCTTCAAAAAAGGCACATGCCATTTGAAATTCACTGACGAGGCGGTTGTTGATGCGCTCAATATCTATGTAGGAAAACATAAGGGATGGCTGCCGCCGTCCTACGGCAAGGTTTCCTATGACGAAATGAACGCGGAAGAGCAGGCAGTTATCGACGATTTTCAGGGCAAGGAGCAGTATGCGAAGGTTCTTGCAAATCCGTCGAAGTATCTGTTTGAAACTTCGGCAATGCTCGCACTTCCGTCGGGTCAATCAAATATCAAAAGATGACAGTAATCAGTGAGAGGAGATACGAGTATGACAATGTATGTAACACTGCAAATGGACAGGGAGATCGACCCGAATAGGCATTATATCAGTATCGGCGGATTTGAGTTTTGTTTTAGAAACGGTGTGAATATCGGGTTTGATTTCAACAGCTCCATCGCCAATGTCCAAAGAGATCCAACGGCGATCAAGTTTGAATGTGATGATTTGGATTGCGATTCATTTCCCGAAGCCGCGCTTTTGGGAATGCTGCTTTCGGATTCCGAGGTGGATCGTATAGAAGAATTTTATGTTTATACGGGTGAAAAGGAAGAACCTGAAATCAATCCTGAGAGAGTCCTTGCGCTCTCTTTTGACGTTGATGGAAAAATGATAGATATCCCCGGCAGCATCATTCAGAAATACGAGTTTATGAGGTGTTTTTGATGGAAGATAAAAACAAAAAATACGAACTATTGCATCATTGCAGCTTTGAGCAGGATATATACAATACTTCTATGGAGCACGACGGGATATCTACCAAGCCGTACCCGAAGAAGCTGATCGCGTATATCCGCGGTGATTACGACTATAAGTGGTGGACAGGCTTCTTCTGTATTCACAATGATATGAGAACGCCGGAAACCGATAGGGAAGGCGACGCATTGCTTGATTACCTGATAACTGAGACGTTTCCCAACTTCCATGCGGTTCAGGAGTATTGCAAGAGCTTTGATAATGGCAGGGAAGACTGTTGGCTTTATATTGAAGGAGTTCTCTGCAACTACGCCCTTCGCTTAATTCCAATAGAGAAAAATTATAATCTTTATCTATATCAATATATACGGGGTGAGAGCGTATGATAAAGCAGATGGTTGATGCGATGGTACATTCTCTGAAAGGTTTGGCTGAGGTGGAGATCGTGGAGCACAAGGACAATAATCACTGCTTGGCTCGATATAACGGCAAGCTCTGCACGGCGATTTTCAATCCCTATTCCGGTTATTACTATGTCGATGATATTTTCGGCGTAATAGAGCGAGAAAACAGCGAGAGCATTGTAATATCGGAGGATACATAATGAAGATTCAAAGGATAATTAGGGGATCGGAAGTTGAAATCAAATTAACGTCCGATGAATTGTTCCGCGCTTATTCCGAGCAAGAGCATAAATTTGATATTGATGATATCCTTGAAGAACTCGAAACGGGGGATGAGGATACGGATAATTATAATGATATTCCGATTGCATGGTTAAAGGAAAGGTCAGCGAAATCGCTTTCCTGAAGCGTAGGAATATCGACAAGTATGGTCTTGAATGGAGCGAAGCGGTGAAGCAAGCAATCAATGACTATGCCGGAGAAAATTGGAACGGCATGGGATAAGTAAATGAACAGGGCAACAGGCAGATTTTCAAATGCTTGTTGCCTTTTGGCTTATAAAGTGGTAGAATAATAATAGATAAAGATACAGGTGGTGTTATGAATGATTTTGTACCACGGAAGCAATCTTGAAATCAAACAACCCTCATTAAAGTATTCCCGCAGTTCGCTGGATTTTGGGAGCGGTTTTTATACGACCACAGATTTGCAGCAGGCTGAAAAGTGGGCAAATCGCGTTGTGCATATTCGCAAAAACGGTAAACCAACCGTATCGGTTTTTGAAACGGATGATGTGTTGTGGGATAAGCTTTCAATTAAGCAGTTTGAAAAGGCGGATAAGGATTGGCTGCAAACGGTTGTTGCGTATAGAAAACTGCAAAAACCGAATCATCAATATGATGTTATCGCAGGACCGATTGCCAATGATCGCACAGTGGACGTCATCAATCAATATATTGCAGGGGCATATCCGGAGCATATTGCGCTGGAACTGTTGCTGCCGATGAAGTTTCAAGATCAGTGGGCGTTGAAATCCGAGAAAGCGCTTGCCACGATTACGTGGAAGGAGACGATCAACCTATGACAAAACTGAGTCCCACAAACTTGCATTACTACGACTGCGCGGTGACAGATCTGATAATGGATAAATACGGTTTTTCCCGTATGGACGCTTTGCGGAAATTTGTGGAATCCCAAACCCATGCTTTGCTGGAGGACGCAGAAAACGGTATGACGGCATTCGGAGCCGCAGGCGTATTTGATATTTGGGAAAGCGAAATGATAACAGGCGATCCACGAAATTCAATTTATATTCGAGGTGACTGATCATGCTGAATCCAATAGAAGAAGAGATGTGGTTCTTTATTTATTTGCTGGAGCATTATGCCGCATATAAGAATCAGCTGACAGGCGATGTTTTGAAACAATGGGATGCGCATGGCATCACACAGGAAATCTATGACGGTTATTGGGGTTACCATACAGAGCGCATCGAAAACGCCTATGATGATATCGACAGCCTTATTGCAACGGGTAAACACTGCTATTAAGCGAAAATGATTTAGAGAATCCGAATAAAAAAGAGGTAACAAATGGTTAATCAATCTGATTTGTTTTATCTGTGCAGCTTGATCGAAGTGATCGGACGAAAGCAGAAGCTGACGAGAAAAGATGTTGTCGACGCGCTCGGCAAGGAAAACATTGACAGAATCTACCATCAGGCTGAAATACTGCATTGTGAACCTATTGAAAAAATAGCGGACGAATATATTGATTACGTCAATATTCCGGAAGGTGATTTTGACAATGTTTCAAAATGCCGATATACCGTTCCCGACCATTGGACGATCGGAAAGGTCTATCAGCGATTGATCGAGGATACGCTGACCGGAGATGATTTGACAACTCATGTGATCCGAGTCTATCATTCTTGGGTGAGCGACGGTATCAGCGACTATAATACCGACTTTTATTATCAGCCGAGAGGTTATATTTCTCTGTGCTATAAGGAAGGCAAGTTGATTGCGTGATTTTTGGGGCGACTACCGAAAAAGGCAGCCGCCCTTCATTTTTGCCTTGACAAATCCATAATAAAGAATTATAATAAATATGTAGTCTAAATATATATTTTCTAATCGTATTGATTAGTTCGGTTTGGCGCCGGTAAAAGTATCGGTCGCGCTCGCCTTTGGTGAACGCAGACAGATAATAACGCGTAGCTTCTTCTATGCGCTGATGAAATCCGACTTGCAGCAGGCTTGTCGGGTGATGTTCCTCTCGTTGAGATGCTTAGAACAGAATGGTTCGGACAGGAGAAGTGTGTCCAGACAACAATTTAACAGGAGCCTATGCTCGGAATCTATCGCACAAGGATAACGTTA
>CAMVTS010000034.1 GCA_947170465.1 uncultured Clostridia bacterium | reverse complement strand
GAGCCCCGTCATCCGCTCCATCGCCCTAGATTCGTCTAGGGCGTTTCTTTTTGCCCAAAACAAGCCAAAAACCGCATAAATACTGACGAAATGACCGTTGACTTCTCAGAAAAGCCACACGCACAAAAGTGCAAGCAAACGCATGAAAAATCGCGCAAAGTGACACAGAAAATACACAGTAAAACGCCCGGAGAAATACCAAAAACCTCCGGGCGCTGTTTATTGAAGATATTCGTTGATTCGCTTTTCCACAACCGTCTTGCGCTTCTTTGAAACCTCGGTATAAATGTTCTGCGTGGTGCTTGCGTCGGCGTGACCGAGCAAATCCTGCGCGTCCTTAACGTCCACGTCTGCTTCATGGAGGAGCGTCGCGTAGCCGTGCCGGAGCTGATGGGCAGTCAGGTCAAGTCCGGTCTGCTTGCGCCAGCTGTTCCATGCCTTATCGAAAAAGTCCTTCTTCATGATTTCGCCGGGATATCGGCAGAAAATCAGGTCTGTTTTCTTTCCGCAAGGCAGCAGCGGCAGGAGATAGCGCGGTATAATGATTTCACGGTTGCCGGCTTCTGTTTTGGGCTTTTTTAGCTTGCCCTCGTTTCCTTCGTAGTAAACGGACTTTGTGATGTGGATTCTCATGCTTGTCCGGTCAACGTCGCCAAAGGTCAGCGCCAGCGCTTCACCCTTGCGGCAGCCGGTATACAGCAGAAACACCGCCAGAAAACCCACAGGAAAGCCTTTGTATTCAACCTCAACACTATCCTTTATTTGCTCAATCTCGTCTGAGGTAGGCGCTCTGCGCTTTTTAGCGCCATGCGTTTTGGGAATGGTGATGTAGCTGCACGGATTGTCCGCAATCAAGTCCTCTACCACGGCGAACTTGAAAATCATGTTCAGAATGTTCAGACGGTTGCTGCATGTTTTCCGCGCGTACGTCCGGGGAAGCTGACGGATATATCCGTTAATATCCTTGTGCGTAATCTGACGGATTCGCATACCGGCAAAATACTCCTTGATTTCCTCAAACGGGTACTTGTAACCGTGTTGAGTGGTCGGGGACAGGCTCTCCCAGTGCTCGGTGTGCCAGCGTTCGGCAACGTCGGTGAACAGCTCGCCAACCTCCTGCTTGGTTTCATACTCCCGAATCTTCTTGTATACGTCCGCTTCCTTCCTCGCTCTGAACGCTACGCGTTTGCCGTCAATCGTCAGCACCTTCTCATACAGTCCATCCGGTCGGCGGTAGAGCTTCTTTTTCTCGGTCGGCGCGCCGCAGTGGTTGCAGTATTTTGAGCCGTCAGGGATTGTTCTTCGGCATTTTTTGCATTTCATAGTTGCTCCTTTCTGAAAAAGGGCGCAAAAATCCCTTGTGATTTCTCGAAAATTCGAAAGAAATTCTTGAAAACACAAGGGAAGTATGGTACAATTATTTTGCGTTAAATCGTGCCATGCGCCTTGTGTGTATGGTGACCGCTCTATCCTGCGCCAACAGGGTAGGGCGGTTTTTTTATTTAGTAAACTTTGTCAACTGCATATTGGGCTTGCTCTGGCGTGTATTTTTCAAAAATCAACTGTTCATATAAATCATCTTTGGAAAATGACGATAGTTTTAAATAACTTTCAGCCTTTTTGACTGCCATTTCATTCCAATCTGCCTTGACGTTATTAGCGCCATAACGCGCCTGCTCCTCGGTGTATTTTTCAAAAAGGAGCTGTTCATATAAGCCTTCCTGAGAGAAAGCCGTGTGGCTGATATAGCTTTCGGCTTTTTTAAGTGCATTTGCGTTCCAATCGGTAGAAACGTGCTCGACGGCGTATGTAGCCGCGTCCTCTGAATACTTCTCAAAAAGCAGTTGCTCATACAAACCGTCTTTTGAAAATGCAGAGTGCTTCAGATAGCTTTCCGCTTGCTTCAATGCATTGGAATATACTCTGGAAATGCCCTCTGTCGGTTTTTCTGTCTGTTTCTCGGTCGGCGGTTCTGTAGGCTTCTCCGTCTTTTTCTCTGTGGGCGCTTCTGTGGGCTTCTTGATGGTCGGAGCTGCGGTGGTTGATGTTTGCGAACGGGTGAATCTCACAGAATGAAGTATTTTTGATTTTTCCTTTGTCAGTGAAGGACATTCTGTGGAGCCTTGACTGGCAAAATTGAACGTGTAGAGATAGTTGTCAAAGTAAGTAATATATGAATTTATCAAATAAGGTTCTCCGTTTAAGTTACAGCTATACTTTAAGTTATATGCTAATTCATCATCAATCTTTTCTCTTGCAGATGATATTTCCTTATAATTCTCCGTTGAAGAAACGATACCTTCTTTAATGGAATCAAAGTAATAATCACCTAACGAAGCTTCCCCAACTTCATTAGTATAAATATAAAACATATCGCCGTGCGAGTCATAAAAGTAGTGAGACTGATCTTTATCTAGTTTTGACCATGTCTGAGGGACTTTAATACTTACACTCAAAAATGTATATTCTTTATAAGGCAAATCATCATCAGATAAAGTTGAAAAGGTAGCTTCACTCGTCTGTTTTACCGGCTGAGAAAGCAGCGCACAAGTACAGGCTGTACAGGTGCCGCCGAGCAAAAGCATGATAACACTCAAGCCGATAATCAGCCAGACCCACCAACGCTTGTACCATGCCTTCTTTGGCTGATGTTGGATTTCTGTAGGGGACGGAGCTGCAGCAGGTGTCTGCTGCAAAGGTGTTCCGCAGCCTTGGCAGAATTTATTATTCTCGTTGTTTTCTAATCCGCATTTAGGGCATTTCATTGTTTAACCTCCTCGTAAAATGACTTTGAATAATTAACTAAACAATTTCAGCGATTCCAATAGCTTTTCCAACGCATGTAACGTTGTTGTACTCGTTGAGGGGTATATTGTCATAATCTTCGTTGACCGAAATCAATTCATTATAGCCCAACTTCTTGATATATCCGCAGCCGTCAACAATAAAGATACCGATTTCTCCCTGTTCAATACTCGGCTGGAGCTTCACGAGAACCGTATCACCGTCATGGTACAACGGTTCCATGCTGTCACCGGACACTTCAATAATGACGTTTGCTTTTCGGGCTTCTGGTGTATCAACTACATTTACACGCTCGGTATACTCATCGTCGCCAAGCCATTGACCAGTACCGGCTGAGGCTCTCAACTCAGCCATAGGCAAGGAAATCACATGTGGCATTTCCACAAACAAGCTGCACCGCTCCAATTCAATATCCAGAACACTGTCAACCGTTTTCCGTCCGTAATGGTCGAGGGAGCGGTATTTTTTTATGTGCTGTTTTTCGTTTGCAGAAAGCGTTATATCTACGTTTATGAGGTTGTTCCCAATAAGCCAGTCACTGGACACGTCAAGAATTTGCGCAATCTGCTTGATAATAGCAACATCAGGCTCGCGCTTGTCTTTCTCCCAATAATTCAGCCTTGTCGGGGTTACTCCGAGACGTTCGGCAAACTGCTTTTGATTATATCCCTTGTTTTCTCTTGCCTGTTTCAATCTATTGCCAAAAGTCATTTATCTCACTCCTTTCACCTTTATGATACAACTTGCAAGTCCAAATGTCAATAAAATAATTATCAAAATGCTAACTTTTTTCCAAAAATCTATTGACAAGTTATCAAAACGGTAATATAATAAAGCCAGATTAGCAAAACGCTAATCTATAAACAAATGGAGGTGAATACATGTTTCCAAATTTACAGGCAGAGCAAAAGAGAATGAACATGACTAATCAGCAAGTAGCTGACGAAATCGGAATGAGCCGCGTTACTTACGAGAGCAAGAAAAAGAGCGGCAGTTTTACCGTTTCGGAGTGTGTGAAACTGTGTAGCCTGTTCCGTTCTACTTTTGAATATCTTTTTGACACCACGCCGCTTGTCGGCAATATCTAACCCGTGACACAATGGGCGCGCCTCGCATTATGGACGCTGGTTGCGGCATTGACCGCGTAAAGCTAACCACCAGTGACTTGTCTGGTTAAGGCGCTTGACGGGAATATCTGAGAAAGGGGGAGGGGAATGGGCACAGCTAAATTGATTTTGTACAGTATCGGGATTGCTGTGTTTTCGGTTATTTTTTGCAGTTATGTATGGCTGTACCTTTATGAAAAGGCTTTGCTGGGGTATGCAAGCAAAGGAAGGTATTTGGGCTACGCCTTAATGTCAGCGGTTCAATTTGTCGTTTTCCTGCTTTCCGCGCATATCTGCGGTTGCTTTTAGCTTAATGCCGCGCTCCATATCTATCTGCATGTATGAGCACAAGTTTTCGATTTCTGAAATCAATCTTTTTTCATTTATCTTTTCAGCATTCAGAATACAATCAATCGTGCACATTTGCGACCGCGCGTCTGAACCGGCATAAATCAAAGCGCGACCGTACATTTCGTTGTATTTGACAAATGTATCGGCTGTCCGATTTTTGGCGTATGAGATCACAGCATTGAGATAATTCTCGTAGGCGCGTGATTTTGTGTTCATTAGGAATTCATACTCTTTAAGGTTCAACTCATGCGCTCGGTCATGCTTGCGGTCACGTGTTGTCAGATAAGCCGTCAACACAGAAACGCCGGAAGTCAAAAAGGCTGTTATTATTGAGAGAATCAACACGCCATTCTCTTTGAGGAATTCGTTTATCACATTCACAACATCACCTCCCTTCTCGGCTTCATTCTATCACCGGCAGGGGAGAAAGTAAAGGAGGAACCATGAAAAAGCACATCATTTTTGAAGCGGCAGGGTTTGACACCAACTGCCACAACAAGAAGCGGCAGGAGAGCAAGCACGCCTACTGTACCGCCGAACAGGCGAGAGAGATTGCGTCCAGACTCCGCAAGAGCCTGACCGAAGCCGGATGGAGCGGCGTAATCGTCAGAATCTACACCGTCGAGCAAATGCAGTACCTCGGCAGTATCAGGAGGTGAAAACATGACCACAGAACAAAAAAGAGTTGTGCTTGCCGAAGCATGCAGCAACACGCCAATAAATGTTTGCAATAAACATTTTCAATTTGATATTCACACTTACATGGCAAGAAATTTTCTTTATCTTATTGAATCCGCATACTACAATTCACAGGCTAAAATAGGTGCAGGAATAACAAATGACTCCGGTGCTCACATTTCGGGGGAGACTGATATTCTAACCTATCACACAGGGCGTGTTGGCGGTACTAATAACCAGTCAGCGGTACAATACCGATGGATTGAAAATCCCTTCGGAAATGTTTGGAACTGGATTGACGGAATTTTAATACAAGATGGATTAGTTTATATTTGTGAGGATGCAACCAAATACTCTAATATTATTATAGGAGATTATATTAGCACAGAATTAACTACTCCAATTGATGCAGGCTGGCGCAAAACTGATAATAGTCATAACAATTGTTATCTGATACCAGCTAATTTAGGCGGTTCAGATAGTACCTATACATGTGACTATTATTATTATAACGCCGGGCTGCGTGGCTTGCATGTTGGTGGCTACTGTAACAGCGGCTCTACTGCGGGCTTGTTCTCTTGGACCGGTTACAATGATCCGGGCGGTACCGGTGCTTATCTCGCCGGGCGCTCCATCCTAATCCTTGGAGGTGATTCATAATGAAATCTCATTCAGATATTAAACCGCCTAAATTCTATTTCGAACGATACACTCTCGGCGGATATATCCTTTGGTTACGTGAATATTTCCGAGAAATCACCGAACCGGACGAGATGGGCAACCCCCATAAATCGTGGGTTTATGACGAATACACCATACTCATGCCGTCACCGTTGACTGATGATTTCATCGAACAGCATTTCGATGAATACCTCGCCGAAGCAAAACGAAGCGAAGCGATGAAAACAGACAAGCGGCTGACCTCGCTGGAAGGTGCAGTCAACGACCTTGCAAAGCTGATTGGAGGTGTCGTCGGATGATTGAATACTACGTGAACCAAATTAACATGGGCAGCTTGACAATTGAACAAGTCCCTGAAATTTGGCGCGAAAAGGTCAGGCAAGCGCTGCATGGGGAGGATGTTGACCCTGTCAATGTCAATCTTTCAATTTCTGACACGCTCATTGCTCTTGACGAAATGGGCGTGGACGTTGATGAAGGAAGGTGATTCCATTGTCCGAAACTGTCATCGTCGCCCTGCTGAGTTTGCTCGGTTCACTGGGCGGCACACTCGGCGGTATCGCGCTCAATTCCAAGCTCAGCAACTACCGCATTGAACAGCTCGAAAAGAAGGTTGACAAGCACAACAACCTCATTGAGCGCATGTTCAAGGTGGAGGAAAGTATCAATTTAATGGACGAAAAAATCAAGGTCGCCAACCACCGGATCGACGACCTCGAAGAGAAAGGATAATATGCATGAAAAAAATTTTCACCAAGGAATGGCTTGCGGCGGCAGGCGTGAGAGCGCTCAAAACCGTCGCGCAGACAGCGGTTGCCACCATCGGTGTGACCGCGATGATTCATGAGGTGGACTGGCTGGTCGTCGGCTCCACAGCGGCGCTTGCCGGAGTGCTCAGCCTGCTGACCTCGATTGCCGGTTTGCCGGAGGTTTCCAATGATTGACACCGAAGGCAAACGCGGCGTCGATATCGGGGATCACAACGGCGATATTGACATGGCGGCGGTCAAGGCGGCTGGGTACGATTTTGTGATGATAAAGCTCGGTTATGGCTCCGACATTCCCGACCAAGATGACAACCAGTTTGAAGCAAACGTGCGCAAGGCTGAATCACTCGGTATGCCGTGGGGAGCGTGGTTATATTCCTACGCATTGAACGACGAACAGGCGCAGAGCGAACTGGCACACATGCTCAGGCTGCTGAACGGCAAACGCCCGACAATGCCGATTGCGCTTGACGTTGAGGATTCAGACGATTACCGCAAAAATCATGGTGGTTGGAATTATCAAAACGTCACCAGCTGCACACGGATTGTTCTTGACGGATTGAAAGCGGCAGGATATTACCCCATGCTTTACACCGGATTTGAAGAAATTGAAAATTATATCGCCGAAAACGTGTGGAAAAACGTTGACCTCTGGTTTGCTCATTGGGCTTCTTCTTGCGGCTATAAGGGCGATAACCTGTGTATATGGCAGTACGGCGGCGAGACGAACTTGATTGAGAGCAATTCTATCCCCGGCGTGGGCGTGATTGACAAAGACCTTTGTTACCGTGACTACCCGACCATCATCAAAAGCGGCGGCTGGAACAACTGGGGAACGCCCGAGCCGATTCCGGACGACGAATTTCCACCGTACTTGAACGGCACAACGAAAGACGTCCAGAACTGGCTGAATTCGTCCTATGGCGCGCGTTTAGAGGTTGACGGTATCTGCGGACAGCTTACCCGAAAAGCCCTGATTTCGGCGTTGCAGGCGATTTTGAACGACACCTACATCGCCGGTCTGGAAGTAGACGGCATTTTCGGAAAGCGCACCAAGGCGGCAATCCGCAACCTGAGCAGGGGAGACACCGGCGAATACGTCAAGTCTTTGCAGGCGTTCCTGATTTGCAGAGGTCACGACACAGGCGGATTTGACGGTGACTTCGGCGGCATGACCGAAAGCGCGGTCAGAACATTTCAGACCGTCAAGCACGTGACCGTTGACGGCATAGCTGGGAAGAATACGTTTGAAGCATTGGCGAACGATTGACTATTGAATTAACTAGTTTAACCAATGCTTAGTCAATCAAAAACCGCATAAACAAGCCGTTTTTTAACTTGCTGGTAACTTGCTGATTAACTAACCTTAACTAATCTATTTTTCAAACTGTACTTTGCATTTTTGACCGCAATAATTAAAACTATACTTACAATTATCGTTACCAAAACGCCCCGGAGCTGTCACGCTTCGGGGCTGTTGTTTTAGAGATAATGTGAAAAAACGTCACATATCAAAACAGACGTTTCAACATACGAAACACACATTTGACACAGTAACCTCAGTTTTAAGCATAGATAAGCCATAAAGAAAGGGTTCGAGCCCCGTCATCCGCTCCATCGCCCTAGATTCATCTAGGGCTTATTTTTTTTGCCAAAAACAAGCCAAAACCCCGTATTCTATGCTATTTTGAACTGGGGCTTTCAACATGAGAAAGAGCTATATAAAGAGGAGCAGTCATGAATATCCAAGGAAAAACAGTAGATATTTTTAAGGCAGAGAAAACTGACGCACCGCTGGTCATTCTCAATAACTATATGAAAAGCAACGGCGAGATCTATAAAAAGTGCAAGGAGCTTGGCTGTCCCGATTTTACACTCGCTGAGATCAGCGGGCTGAACTGGGACGATGATATGTCGCCGTGGGCGATTCCGCCCATCAGCGAGAATGACACACCCTGCGGCGGCAAGGCGGACGCGTATCTCACATTGTTGCTAAACGAGATCGTTCCCGTCGTAAAAACGGAGCTGAACGATGAGCCGCGGTCAATTATGCTCGCGGGCTATTCTCTCGCTGGTTTGTTCGCGTTATACGCCGTTACAAAATGCGATCTGTTCACGGCGGTCGCCTCCTGCTCGGGCTCGATGTGGTTCCCCGATTTCAAGGAATACATCACGAAGTACGACACGACAAAGCTGCCGCGAGCCATCTACTTTTCTCTCGGCGACAGAGAAGCGCATACAAAAAATAAAATCCTCCAAACCGTGGAGGATCACACAAGAACCATCGAAAAGCACCTTGCCGAACATGGAATCAACACCGTATTCGAGCTGAACAAGGGCAATCATTTTCAGCGGGGAGCGCTGAGAACGGCAAAGGGCATCAAATGGATATTGGAGGAAACGAAATGAGCGTCGTGATCAAGGAAATCGAAACAAAGGGCGTGATGACAAATGCCTTCTTGTACTAGAAGACGGATTTTTACAAATTCTGCGCTGCGCTCCGATTTGAAAAAATGCTTGTTGGTGAACTTTCCCCAAACCCCTGAGATTGTCAAATATGTTGACGGCTGCGCGTTCATAGAACGCTGAAAACACCCACGAAGATTCAAATCTTTCGTGGGTGTTTTATAATGTTATAATTTAGTTTTATCTATTCGGGGTGAGCGGTAATTCGTCGTCCTCGTATTCAATTCCGCTGGTCATGATGACGTCCTCGGTTTCAAACTCCACCACTTCCAGTTCGGTGCGTTCATACTTTTCTTTTTTCATTCTGAACCCCTCCGTTATTCAGGAAAATAGGCGTCTGCTGCCTGCCAGTACAGATACAACGCTTTGACGACATTTTGAAGTTTTTCATCCTGCTGATTCTGTGCTTCATCCGGTGACGCGGTCGAATCCGGTAAAACACTTTTACAGTAGTTGAGCGGACTGTAGGTGACTGTTCCACCGTTCACGGTCAAGGTAAATGTGTCGCCGATATGCTTTGCCTTGATTCCCCTGATACGAGCGATCTGATAACCGCCGGAGGCAGCCGTTTCCACCGTATAATCTCCGCAAGAGAACGTGAGCGTCGTGTTGCTCTTGAAGTAGATCGAAAGTGTCGTCTCGGATTTCAGCGAAAGCGTCGCGCCTCCAAAGGTCACGCCGGCGGGCAGATCAAACGCCGTTTCGGGAGCTGTGATCGTTACGTCGCCGAGCTCTTTTTCCGTTTCATCCATTATTTCATTCGCAAGCGTTCCCGGATTCTTGTCAAAGTAGATCTGAGCATACGCACCGTAGTTGAGCATTTTCTTGACAAGCGGAACCGCTGCCGCCAGATCTTCTCTTTCATCAGCATGCTCAATCAGATAATCGGCGTATTCCTTAACGGAATAGATGTACTCTGTGCCGTTTTGATCGCCGTCGATCATCTGCGCCTTGATCTCGGACGTCATTTCCTTCGCGGCAACTCTGCACTTGAATACATAGTAGTCCTTGCCGTTCCACTCCTTGATCAACGCGTCCTTGACAAGCATTTTTTGTTCGGTCGTACCGCTGCCGACCGGGATAGTGAAGTGCATATAGGCGGTGTCCTTGTGAGCGATCACACTGTCGGAAAGCTCCATGTAGAAGTTGACCGCGATATCGCCGTCAAGCGAGATTGAATGTCCGACCAGCCTTGCACCCATGCTGTCGGCAAAGACTTCTTTTTCGTTGGTATAGGTCGTTCCGTTCACCTCAACGGACGCGGTAAGAAGCACCTTGCCTTCGACCGCTTCACCTCTTGTGATCGTCGCGTCAACGGTCTCCTGATGATTGCACCTTGTATCCGTGCAAGTAAAGGCAGCAGTCGCTGCGCTGTTGTCATCGCTCCACGTCCATATCGGATTGCCGTAGGTGTGATCATCGGTGAAGATGTAGTCGATCTTTTTTGCGCTGAGCTGACTTGAACTGAACGTGGTCGCGTGCTTGACGCGGGCGGTGACGTACATATTATTGAACATCTCATATCCCGCTGTGATCACGCCCGGATAATCGAGCTTGATATCGAGTGTGTAGCCGCCCGGGCTGTTCGCCCATGAGAAGGCGTATTTGCCGAGCTTTGAAAGACCGGAGGTATCGCCGCTTAGCTTGGTGACATAAAGAAGATAGAAGGTATACGGCTTGATCTCGGTAATGTTTTCGTTCAGGACAAGCTCAAACTGCGTTTTGTCTCTGTTATACAGGTTCTCCTGTTCGTCATTGCCCAGCACGGTTATTTTTTTGCCGTTAAAGGTCTTGGGGATAATCAGTTTACCGTTTATCGCCGGACCCGTATACCGATTGATTTGATAGGTTTCGCCGTTGAGCTTGAATTCAAAGTAAGAGAGCGAAATATCGCTTAGCTCTTCTCCCAAAGAACCATCCTCGTTCACGGCGTAGTTTTTGCCGCTAAATTCATAGTGCTCCTTCACGTCGAGGACATACGCGCCGTTTTCGTCGATATACGGCTCGATTCTGCTATGATAAACCTTGTCGCGTATAAAGGCCGCAGAAACGGTAACGTCGCTTTCGGGCATTATAAAGCTGTCGCCGGACATAGGGACTTCATGATGACCCGAATCGGTCACGGTCAGCAACTTCGACACATACCCCTCTTCGGGCTCCACAATAAGATCCACGTTTTCTCCCGGTTTTTCCTGCGCTCTTTTTACCGTTACCGTGCCGTGCTCGCTCGGAGTGATTGAGATATCAAATACAATCTTTCCTTCATGCGTCGCGGTAAAGGTCTCTCCCAAAAATTCACATTTGGCTTCGGACGTCCTGATATTACTGTCATCCGAATAAGTCACCTTTGCGCGGACAGTCTGCACATCGTTACAGTCCCTGCAGCGGAACACAGCCTTTGCGTCTGTGTATTCGTTATCCCATATCCATTCGGGATCGGCGTAATCATGAGCGATATACGGCGTTAAGGTCTTAACCTGCAAAGATTCTATCTGCTCAGTTGTCAGCGAGCCCTCATAAATGTTGCCGTTTTCATCCGTAAACGCCTGACCGTCAGCAATTTGCAGATTATTGCCGTAATAGCCGAGCACGAAACTGTCGCTTTGTTTTTTCCAGCCCAGCAGTGATTCCGTGAACGAATGTGCATGGGTAATATCGACATTTCCGCCGTTTAAGACGAGATGATCACAGAAGATTCTGTCGGCGGTCAGCGTCCCTCTGTTGACGGTACAGGTTTTGTACACCATGATCAAGCCCTGGTCGGGAAAACCTACATCTGTGATCTTTACGGTTCCTCCGTTGATCGTAAAATCGTAGAAATACGGATAACGCGCGCCGATGTCCAGAACGCCTGTTTGCTGCGTCTGGCCGTAAACCGTCACCTTTGAGGGCTTGTAGTCCTCATCCACCGCCCAGAAGGCGTTTCTATACGGGTCTTGCCCGCTGACCGAGTAGCGTGTGAAACTCAGGGTCTTGCCGTCGGCAATGATCAGCTTAACATCGCCTGTGTAACGGATACCGCCGACCAGATTGATGTTGCTGTCAACGATATACCACCCTTCGGTCAAGTATAACTTGTAGTCGGTATCATAGATACGCCGTGCCTTTACGGTCTGCTCGATTCCGTTTTCATCCGTATAGGTCGTCTCGACCAAGGGCATATAGATCGCTTTGACGGTCATATCAATATTATTGAGACTTCGTAAATCGCCCGGTTCAAAATAATATTCGTCATTCAGGCACCAGCATACAAATTCAGATCCGTCGGGGGTGTTGGTACATTCGGGGACCTCGTATTCGGTAAAAGAGGGCGCTGTTATCTTTTTGGCCACCTCACCGCTGTTGTTACGCTCGATATAGGTTGTCGTATGCATCTCAACAGAACGTCGCTTTCATCGCCCGTGCCGATACCTGCGGCGTCTGTGCCGGCGATCGCCGTTACGTCGGAATGATTCTTGATCGTGATCGTACCGCCGCCGCTTTCCGCTTCATCGCCCGTGCCGATAGCAGCGCCGTCTACGCCGTCGATGACTTCCTTGATCCTGTCTTTGGTTTCGTTTTCAAGGTTGGCTAATACATCTTCATCGTCCTCGAACGGCTTATTACGGGCGAATACCTCACTGCCCGAGATCGTGATTGAATCAAAGCCTCTTTTCTTACCTCCGCCGATCACCGCCGCACGCTTTCCGCAATAGGCATAAACCCTGCTGTCCTCAATCGTGATCGTACCGCCGCTTCCTTCATTTCCTCCGCCGATCGCACAGCCGGAGAATTCCGGATCGAACCAATCTATCAGCAGTGACAGAGCGCATACGCTTGCCTGACCGTAAGTGGAAGCGTCAGATTTCATTTTAGCGACTCCGACACACATGTTGAGCAGATCCGCAAATGCCTGGTGGGATTTCGTCGTAGTAGAGATCGAACAGACGACAGCGTCGGAATGTATATGGACATTGCTGCTGCTCCCTTTGATTCCGCCGCCGATACCCGCGCCGCCGCCCGAGGAAGAACTTATCACGTTTGCGTGCGCGATCTCGATCTCGCCGCCGTTGCTTTCTTTTCCGCCGCCGATACCCGCGCCAGATTCTCTCGCTCCTGAAACTGCGGTAACATATCCGCCGTAGATGTTAACAGGACCGTTTCCTCCGTTTTTTCCGCCGCCGATTCCTGCGTCCTCCGCCTTGTTCTGCGGAATTTTCCATCGACATCTGAATAGTATAAGGTAGGTTAAAACAGCGTGCAAGCAGTGAAATTATCACCGCTTGCACGCTGTTATTATGACCATTTTTCAATTTCACGATTCAATATTTTCTCCGTGTCATTGCCGATGATGTCGAGCATTTCGGCTTTCACCAAATGCGTGGTTGGAATACCGAAAAAATTCTTTGCAAGACTCTCTATGTAGCCGTAGCTGTAGGTCGGGTCGTAGGGACCGCCCGCAGTGGTGACGTAGTAAAGTTCCTTCGCTTTGCACAAGCCGTGCGGTTTGCCGTTTCCGTCATATTCGGAAACGATTCCCGTCACATAGATGTTTTCAAGATGAATCTTTAGCACAGCCGGAAAGGATAAATCCCAATACGGCGCGGCGATAACAATTATGTCGGCAGCAGCAAACTGCTTGGCGTAGTTAAACAGGCTGTCGCTGTAGTCGCCCTGCTCAATCAGCGCGGTTCTTTTTGCAAGCGTTTTGCTGTCGAGAGGCTTTGGGTTTTCTTCATATAATTTCAGTTCCGTAAAACTGCCGCCGAGCTTTTGCAGAACCGCTCTTGCCAATCGGTCGGTTCTCGACGACTCACGGATGCAGCAATTAATGTAAAGTGTCATTGTGCTGTTTCCTCCTCAATCATCAAGATATACCTGAATGGTGATTTTCACCCACCGGTCTATCCTTTCTTTCGAGTTTATCGTACTGTATAACAGTTTTCCGCCGTCCATCGCCATTTAGGCTTGTTATTTTCAAAATGAATGCTATCGACAATATTGTTTGCTCTAAATGGATACGGTTCCAGAATAATTCTTTTACGCATGGAGAATAGCAAATAGTTTTATTGATTAATTATACACGGAGAAATAAAAAATGTAAATATTGAAATGAATAGAATTATAACTTATGCAGTAAATAATAATTTTATATAACCGAGTCGTGCACGTTCAGCACGGTGTGAAAGAGGTTTCCAAACGCGAAGGCGTCACCGGCAAGAGTGGGCGAGAGGTGATTGTAGGCAAATTGAAAAGCGCAACGAGCGCGCGCGACATTCCTCTCAACGACACCGCCATCGAAATGATTAAAGACCTGCGCAAAGAATTCTACTTCGGCGAGGACAGTCCGCTCATCCCCGACGAGCACAGAGAAGTCACCCGACCGGTGAATTTCAGAAAAAGATTCTACAGGATTCTCAAAGCTGTGGGTATAGAAACAAAAGGCTTGCACAGTTTTCGACACACCTTCGCCACCCGATTAATCAACGGCACAAAGGACAAAAACGGCAACATCAAATCCCTCACGTCCAAGCAAGTAGCCGATCTCCTTGGCCATACCACATCGGAAATCACCGAGCTCTACTACGTCAAGTGCGATATGAAAAAGCTGAACGGCATAACAGATGGGTTTGAGTTGTAAAAATTACGCTGACTTTCCTCCCACGCTCAAATTGTTCAATAATAATTTTGATAAAACATTGCAATATTTTCATGAGTGGTGTAAACTAAAAATATCTTTGGTATTTTGTTTGGGACAGACTCGATGGTAAAAAGGCTGCAATAATCTGCACATACATTCCCGGCTTGAATTACAATAAGCAAGAAAACTACCCGGAATTAATGAATAAGATTGTTGATTTAGTTATCGTAATGCGTTCTGCATTTACTCCATTTATAAACAAATAATGTGATACCTTTGAGGCTTTAACTTGGTACTTACTGAATAATTCAACAAAAGAAAACAAGGTGTAAACTATGATTGTAAGCAGTGGTTACAGAAAAAACGGTTTTGACGCGCACGGCGGAAAACTGCTTCAAAAGAAGGATATGGATTTCTGGATGAATCTTCCCGAAAGAACAGACCCGAGCGGCGTTTGCTTTGAGCTCGGCGAAGAAGTAGAAGAAGTGGAGCAGGGATTCTTTGAATTAGTTCCGACGATATGCGAACTTTGGATATTGAACCCGAATTGCAGGCTGTATCTGTCCGAAACGGAAAAGGCGCTTTTTCAAAAGAATAACGTCCTCATCAGAGGCACGTTCGATACTTCCGCCGAAACTTTTGCTAAAGAAAACCGCCTGCGCTTTCTTCATATAGATACCGTGATAGCAAGAGAAGGCGACTATTTTGAGCGCGGAATAGATATACTTACTCTCTGCTTTTATCATGACGGCAGCGCGTATATCAATCAGGATGAAAAATGCCAGGGCATTTCAGCGGGCAATACCGGTGGCGGAGAAGTTGACATCAATCTCCCCAAGGACTTCTACAAAACAATGTCGGCGAAAGATGTCGCCGGAATGTGCTGGGGGAATTGTTATGACGAAATCTTGAAAAGAGGCATATTAAACTCACTGATGAAAAAGGCTATAGTGAAGAACGGCTTTCTTCAGGATTACACAAAGAAATGATAGAATCCTTTATCATCTCCTTCTGTTCCGGAAAAGAAGAGGTGGAAAACTTCTGAAATTCACCGTGGCAGTCGCCTGTTACAAAAACCATTTTGTCACCTCCAAAAAAAATCTCTATTGTACGCTACTTCAAATTTCAATCAGCTTCGCCATTACATTGTTATCAATCGGGTAAGGACACAGCCGGAGCTTGACAGGGTTATTTAACACCGTCTGCGCGGTTTTTTCGAGCAGCGCTTTGTCAACGGAAACCGGCGCAAGCGTTCGGATAAATCCTTTCAGTTCATCCATACTCGCAAAGCCTGCCGCTTGAAGAACAGCGGCTTTTCTGCTTTCCTCGGCAAAGGAGAGATAATTTGCCTGAAAAATGCCGACGGCGATTCCGTGCGGAACATTGCCCTGATAGGTTAGCATGTAGCTCAGCGCATGCGGAATGGTTGTGCCGACCTGCGCGATGGACATTCCGGCAAGCGTGGACGCGTGCATCAGCTTTTGCGCGGCTTCAACGGTCAATGGCGTTTCACTTTCAATAAACGGCTTGCATTCGCGCCATGCGTTCAGTCCGGCAAACGCGACCATATCGCTGTATTTGTCCGCGAGAGTGTTGATAACGCTTTCAATCAGGTGCGACAGCGCGTCAATCGCGGTGTTGACAATAATGCGGTGCGGTGTATTCATAATATACTTTCCGTCCACCAGCGCGAGCGTCGGAAAAATGCGGTGCGTCATGGAGACCTTCGTTTTCAAATCGTGGCGCGTCAGCACGGCAACGCCTGTCACCTCTGAGCCGGTGCCGCAAGTGGTGGGAACCGCCGCAATCGGCAGGGCTTTCGCATCGGTGTTTACATAGAGATAGCGCCAATCTTTATCGGGGTTTTTCAGCATGACGGCAATCGCCTTTGCCGCATCGAGCGGAGAACCGCCGCCGATTCCGATGACAAAATCCGCGCCGGAGGAGAGCCCTAAATCACGCGCTTTCATCACCGTTTCGACCGACGGATTTTCCTCAACCTCGTTGAAAACAGCGTAGGGAATCCGGTGCGTTTCAAGTGCTGCGATAACGTCATCGAGCGAGCCGTTTTTCTTTGACGAGCTGCGCCCGGTGACAATCAGCGCTTTTGTTCCGAGAGCGGAAAGCTCTGCGCTGTGCTTTGTCACGCAGTCAAGCTCATTGTAAACCTTTGTCGGCATATAGAATTTCATTTGATGTTCTCCCGTCTGATATATTTCTTACAATTCTGCGCTCGTTAATCTATTTCGGGTTTACGCAGCTTCTTTCTGTCATACACTTTTTGCTTTGCTTATTTAGTGGAAAAAGCTTCATGCACGCCGCCTTATTCTGTTATCTCGTAAAATCAGAATTTGTTACATCGTCCAAGGAAGCTGAATGTTTGGAAGCTCCAATTCATTTACATCTTGAAGATCATACACAATTCCGTTCTCCTCCAGTTCTTTCAGAAAAGCATTCACAAAGATTGGATTTGAAAATGTCTGCAAAAAGTCGAGGGTAAACCGTCCGTTGACAGCTGATATTTCAACGAGCAGACCGTTACCCGAAGATGACGTCCATAACCGGAAATCGCGGATATATTGTTCGGCTTCCTTATAGTCCGCTTTTCCGACATAGCTTACTGTAGCCGTGACGACACGGCTTGCCAGCGAGTTGATATAGGAAGCGATTCCCAAACGCTCTGTATCACTCTCTTTTGAAAGGATCATACCGTTGAGTCCCTTAATTGAGGCAACTCCCATCAGCACATTCTCCTCCTGAGCCTGAGCAAAAACCATCCCACGGTATGCAGTACCCTGCATTTCCAAAGGCCAATCGCGCATCTTGTCCTTATATTCCTGCATTACTCCGCCAACCAGACTTTGGTGCGCCAACGGTGCGTGAAGTGCCTTTCTCTGATTCAAGCATAGAGCGATGCGAATAACATTTTCTGCCTCCGGAAATAGTTTTGAAATAGCCCGGCTGAGCAACAGAGAAACCATCGTTCCGGGGCTACCGTCATTATCCAGATTAAACCTCATGAATTCGGATTCTGATATAGCGATACTGTATGCGGTACGGCAATGATCTTCCTCAAGACCCGCCGAGGCGATGAGATTTAACGCGTCAGACATAAGCTCATTTTGCTTAGGGATTGGAAGATCTGTTCTGTTCGCTACAGGGTCGATCCACTCTTCTTCGGGGATTTCCTCACCGACAAGACGGATACCCTCTTCTTTTAGCTTGACATTGTAACGTTCGGAACAATAGTAATAAAGAAGTGTTCTCACCACTTCATACGCTCCCGTACCGTCAGTCATGCCGTGAAACACATCTAAAACGATCCAATTATCCTTCCGGCAGAATGCAATCATATGGTAATTTGAATCCTCTGAATTAAGATCCACTCCGTGAAGCGAATCGGTAATAACGACGGGTCGATGATTTTCGGCGAAAATATAACGGCCTTCCTTTTTCTGTAACTCAACACGGAAATACGGATATCTTTTCATCGTCATATCCACAGCACGGCGAAGAATTTCCGGATCAATTAGATCGCGCATTCGAATTCTGATTCTGATTTCATTAGGGCTTTCTTTTGTTGTAACATATAGCGGACGTAACTCTGTAAATAACTTCTGTTCCATTTATGCCTCCAAAAATTCCGATCGAAAAAAATGAATTTCTTTTATTTATCCTATGAGATTTATTTTCTCTTATTTTATCATAACAGAAAGCCGAACGATTGTCCATAATTATAGTTGAAATAGTTGTTTTGTGGAGATTATTCTCATGAGTTATATGGTTAGTTTTCCTCTATTAGTTGATAATCACACAACGGAACCAATATCATCTGGAATCTCCTGCACCGCATCCGGGTTGAGGACAAGAACACAATCGCAATCCCAAGTCCCCAAACATCTTTACAGCTGCGAATTGCATCAGGCACTGCCGAATTAAATAAATTAACAGAGTGGATATTGAATCATCAACTCTAATGAAGTCCAAGACCGAATTTCTTGTCATCAGTTTTTTGACGAGTTTTTCGGTCTGTTTTTATATTTCGTCGGCACCTGTTCTACTCAATTTGGTTTTGAATGATACGGCTCAAATGGTGAAGGAGAGACATACCGAACTATTTACTTATATATCTGCCGATTAGCTTTGCAACTTAGAACGGGAAATAAAGTAAAAAACGCGTATTGTATAGTTCCCCGCTTACACACATTTTTATACTACAGGTTTATTGACTTTGATAAAAACCTGTGTTATAGTGATGACAGAAAACAGAGAGGCAATACCTCGGAAAGGAAATTGAAATGTTCAATCTTCGTTTTGTAAAGACTGCAACTGAATATGAGCGTTATGAAATGCTGCGTCATTATGATGACAGCTCTGATAAAGTGCGCTCATATGAGTTTGGTAAAACAAAACGGTTGGCATTGTCAGAATAATCCGCAAATCCGCGAATGACGTATAAACCGCTTGCCTCTCATGTGAGACAAGCGGTATTTTTATGCTTATTTCGGCGGATTTGGAGGTGATAGAAAATGACCCGCCTTCCTGTTATCAATATGGTTGCGACCGGACAGAATATCACGCGGCTTCGAAAGCAAGCCGGACTATCCGTGAGCAATTTGCAGCAGATATTTGGTTTTACCACCCCGCAGGCAATTTACAAGTGGCAGCGCGGCACGGCATTACCGACGGTTGACAACTTGGTTATCCTCGCGGCAGTGTTAAATACCGGTATCGACAATATATTAGTTTTTTCATAAAAACCGGAGCTGACGTTTTAGCAGCTCCTGACATGGGGTGGTTAGTGTAGTGGCAGCACGATAGTTTGTGGCACTATCAGGACAGGTTCAAATCCTGTACTTCCCACCAAATAGTACTGTAGCTCAGTAGGTTAGAGCGTTGGTTTCATAAGCCCAAGGTCACCGGTTCGATTCCGGTCGGTACTACCAAATACGGCTCGGTAGTTCAACAGAGAGGAACACCTGACTGTCGATCAGGAGGTTGCGGGTTCGAGTCCCGTCCGAGCCGCCAAATACGGAGCGGTAAGCCTAACTGGTAAGATAGAGGATTGCTAATCCTTGAGTAGTCGGTTTTCGATGTGTGGGTTCGAGTCCCACCCGTTCCGCCATACGGCTCCTTCGTCTAACGGTAAGGACGCCGGGCTCTCAATCCGGTAATGCTGAGTTCAAATCTCGCAGGAGTCACCAATATGGCACCTTAGTCTAATGGTCAGGACACCGGACTTTCAATCCGGTAATGCTGAGTTCGAGTCTCGCAGGTGTCACCATATGGGCAGGTAGAGCGTAGTTGGTATCGCCCCGGGCTGTAAACCCGGTTCTTGTCAGACAGCGTTGGTTCAAGTCCAACCCTGCCCACCAAAAAACGTGTAAGTAGTGTTGACTCACCACTTGCACGTTTTTGTTTTTATCGATTTAGTTCTGAAAGAAAGAATTTATTAAGATTATTCCATGATTTTTCTTCCCGTTTGGGCAGCGTCTGTAAATATTCCTGTATTTCTTCCATAGAGCATAAGATATAATCATGGGAAGAGCCATTTAAAAAGAAATAGCAGGAGCCAATGCGGTAGGTAGCTTTAGTTCCTGCGATACCTCTTTAGAGGTGTGCTGGTGAAATGCCCTTTAGGGCTGTTATAAAACCACCGGCTTTGCCGGTGTGAGTTTTATTAAATGATATTTCTGCTGAGGTGTGTGGACAAGGCGAACACCTCTTATAATAACAGCAGAAAAAATTTTTTTCAATAAATTCAAAAGGCGCTGATATCAGAGAAAAGATGACCTATCTTTCTCTGCCTCCGTATTCTCCTGACC
The DNA here is from genome assembly GCA_947170465.1 of uncultured Clostridia bacterium. Taxonomy (GTDB): domain Bacteria; phylum Bacillota; class Clostridia; order Oscillospirales; family Acutalibacteraceae; genus Ruminococcoides. The sequence continues at coordinate 8,826 of CAMVTS010000034.1, read as the reverse complement.
TCAACCCTATTGAACAAGTCTGGCGGAAAACTCGCCGAGAAAAGACTCACAACAAGTATTTCGGTTTACTTTCTAAGCTTGTTGAAGTGCTTGACGATTATTTTGCGGGCTTCTTTAACCCCAATGCCCAGATTAAGTCATTATGTTGCTTCAGTTGTTTTGCGTGAGCATTTAACGAATTGTTTTATTTCGTTTACTATAAGTATTACAAACCTTGAAATTCGATTTTAAGCAAAATACAGCGCATCAATATCCGTACGAAACGGTTATTGATGCGCTTTTGATGATGTAGATGACGAAGTAGTAGAAAAGTATCCCGCAGTAGAAACGATCGTAGTAGTCAGCCGCTTGTATTGTACGCACCGATTAACAAATCGGGATTACTTTCGTCAAAAGAATTCCGCCCAGTAATACTGGCTCATGTATTCATTCTGAAAGGCGTTGACCGCGCCGCCGTCCAGTTCCTCAAAGCGGTAGTAATCGCAGTCGATCATCGAGGTGTTGACCGAAACATTGTTGTAGGATTTTTCAAGCACCTGATCTGCGCCGACCGCCTTGAGGCTTTTTACCAGCGACGACATGATTTTTTGCACATAGATTTGTTGCTTGGCGTCATAGGGCATGTCCTCAAAGAGCACCGCCGCGATTTCCCTTTTGGTGCAGGAACTGCCGTGGCGGTGCACCAGATAGGCGAACACCTCCTTGCTCTTGCTGCGCTCAAAACGCAGCGGCTTGCCGTCCGGTGTGAACACGTCAAAATTGCCGAAGCACTGCACGCGGAGAAGGGCGCCGCTCTTCGGCTCGATCGGAAAGCGCAGATCAGCCAGTTCCTCCTCAATCCTTGCCTGTGTGACCGGCTTCATAATGTAACCGCTGGCGTGCAGGCGCATGGCGTCGCCGGTGTAATCGCTGAACCCGGTGACGAAAATGATATTCATTTTGGGATTGATTTTTTTCAGCTGCTTGGCAACCTCCACGCCGTTCATTCCGCGCATATGGATGTCCAAAAAGGCGATGTCGCAGCCGTTCTCCTCCGCCTCGGCAATCAGCTCGTCCTGATATTTGAACACCAGCACCTCCGCATCCGGCTTGGCTTTTTTGACCGCCTGCTCCAGCATTTGCAGCGCCAGCTTTTCATCGTCAACGCATAGTATTCTCATGGCTGTTCCTCCTTGTTTTTTGGGTTAGTATGGATCGCTGCTTCGGTATAATGACTCTGGAAACCGTTCCCTGTCCGATTTGGCTGGTGATCTCAACCTTGCCGCCGCACATCTCGTCGAGTCTGCGGCGCACGTTGTCCATGCCGACGTGGGATCTGCCGTCGTTCTTGACCGCTTCGGTGTCGAATCCAACGCCGTCGTCTGACACGATCACCTCATACGCGGTTTCCGTTTCACGCGTGGCGATGGTGACGGTGCCGCCTTCGCGCTTCATGCCTACGCCGTGCTTGACCGCGTTTTCAACCAAGGGCTGGATCGAGAGCTGAGGCAACATAAAGCCCGTCGCCTGAATGTCATATTCAATGTTCAAGTCCTCGCCGAAGCGCAGCTTTTCTATATATAGGTATTTTTTTAGGTGCTCCAGTTCCTTTGTGAACGGAACCGGCGTCTTTTGCTTGAGCGAGTCCATGTTGCCGCGCAGGTATTCCGCAAAGGTGATGGTCGCCTCCTGTGCTGTTTCGGGATTGATGGAGCACATCATGGCGATGGAGGTCAGCGAGTTGTAGAGAAAATGCGGCTGGATCTGCGAAACCATGATTGCTACGCGTGATTCGTACAGCTCCTTTTGAAGCTGCTGATAGCGGATAGCTTCCTTGTACTGAATACGCAGGTCGATCACGAGATTAACGATCTGGTACGCCAGCGCCAGCACTGTGCCGAGCTCCAAGTACGTAATATTGATAAAGCCGAGGTAGGCGTTCAGCGCGTCGAATATCAGCGCCGCTGTAATCGGAAGCAGGGTGATCAGCGCGTGCTTGGCTTCCTTGTTCGTCCTGAGCTCGCGGAACATGCAGACCGTGAGCGCCGTCGAAGCAATGACATACGCAATGTGGGAGATTGGCTTGCAGGCGTACAGATCCATTACGCCGAGGGGACTGAACAGGAAAACGATCACGACGACCGCCGTGTAGCCTAACAGCACCAGATTGCTGATTTTCCCGTGACGCGGCTCCTTTAGCGTCACCTTGATAAAGAGCAGCATACTGATACAGAAAATATGGATTGTCGCTTCGCCAAGGGACATGCACAGAACCAGGTCGTGGATCCACAGCGGCAAATAGGGATAGAGTATCTTGAATATCAAATGAATGCCGCCGACAAAGCTGAGAACGGAAAACGAGAGATAGCCGCAGGTTGATACCGCCCAGCACAAAGCCTGCTATCGGGAACACAAAGAATCCGAAGGAACTGATGATAAGTGCCGTCAGCAGCAGAAAGTACTGGTTGTTGAGGATCAAGGAGTAAATGCCGTTGTCGTCCACCACATACAGATCTATCAGATCTGACAGGTCACGGTTGGAAAAAGGCTGATAGGGGTAGTATAGATCCAAGTTCAGCTCAGAGTCCAAATAATCCGGCTCGATATACTCAATACAGGTTCCCGGTGTGTTCTTTAGGGGAGAGGTATCGTCAGAGCGTTTGTTGGAAACGACGAAGTTGTCCGTTAAAAACTGATACCACACGTTAGTGGAGATGATTACCAGCTTTTCACCGTGCTTCGGAAACTGTGAGAGCCTGCCGCGAATGACGGCATGATGAAACCGCGTTTCGATCATACTCTCCGGCACCGTGGGCGTCCATTCGCCGTCCTCCACGGAGCATTCACCGTCGATATACACCTTTTCGGCGCTGTCCTTCAGGGAAACCGACGCCTGTGCCAGTACGACCGCAAACAGCGTGACAATGGAAGCACCCACCAGCACCAGCGCCGTAATGATACTGCTTTTGCCCTGTTTTGTTTTCATAGCACTACCCCCATTCGTAATCTGCTTATATTATAACAGCAGAAAAAATTTTTTTCAATCAATTCAAAAAATCTGAAAAAACCCATTTTTTTGTCTTCTTTTTGTCTTCTTCGGTATGATATGCTATAGCCACAGTCAGAGAGACAAACAGCTGACTGAATAAAATCAAAAAATAAAGATTCAAAAGGAGATCATCACTATGAAAAACACAAGAAAGAAAGTAACCGCATTCGTATTAGCAGCCGTCACCTGTCTGAGCGCAGGCGCGATCGCTGCCACATCCGCATCTGCCGCAGAGATCGGCAGCCACTTTGTTCAGGTTCAGAACACCATGCCGATGCTGAGAAACGGCATTTGGCTGTCAACCGGCGCTAACGGTCATTTCGAATATATCGAGATTCATAATTTGGTCAGTAAGATGCACATCGTCTCTGCGGAAAATATGATGGGCGTTTCGGGTGAATTCGATTACGAAAGCACCACCGGCGTTTATACCGTCCATCCCGGCTGCATTACCCAAACGGAAATGTGGACTTTGAGCAAAAACGACGGCGCGACCGCTGAAATAACGATGGACGACGGAAGCTGCAGAACCCTCTTTTTCCTCGGCGGCGGCAATCTGGACAACGTTTTCAGCCTGAACGACCTGAGCAGTATGGCACAGAATTACTTTGAGATCCGCAACGGTGCAGATGAAAGCGTCCGCTTCGTCGCCGTTATGCGTGCGAATTGCTCCGGCTTGGCGGATATCCGTGTGATAAAGAATTATGGGGGCAGAGCCTACACGATCGAAACCTTCACCATCGACATTCGCAGCGGCGGCGGTTGGGACACCGCAGAGAATGTGATCGATTTTACCTACTTCGCTTAAGGAACTGCGGCTGGAAGGATTGTCGTTAAGTATTACAATCCTTTTCTCAAAATTTTTGCCTTCGGAATAATATTTTAGAATTGACTCTAAGAAATCATTGTGTTATTATGATAAAAAATACAGGAGGGGACTAAAATGAACAAAAAAATGAGAATTCTTGCCGCGCTTGCGGCAGCAGTAATCGCTATTTCCGCTACGGCTATGTTGTCCGGTTGCGGCGGCAATAAAGATGGCGATAAGACAGCGACGACCGTTCCGGCGACTACTGCGCAGGCTACGACAAAAGCAGCTGAGTCATCAGCGGCAAACGGAGACAACGGCAGTGGTTCCGCAGCTCAGAACAATGACGCTCAGGACAGCCAGGCTAACAATCAGTCTTCCAACGGCGACAGCCAGGACAACAATAACGGCAACAACGAAGTTGTTGAAAAGCACGGCAACATCACCCGCGAAGAAGCAGGTCAAATCGCCCTCTCAAATGTTCCATACGGTCAAACGATAACGATTTGTACCCCGGGCACCTATGAAGGTAAGGATTGCTGGGCTGTAGGCGTTGCCGATACGACCGGCAAAGTCTATGAGGTTTATGTAAGCAGCATTTTCTGCGAGTACAATCTGGCCACCCAGGCAGAGAACCCGGACCTTCAATCTGATGCGCACGCTGACGATTCCTCATCCGCCAATTAATCAATAACACGGGTGTATCATTAAAAAAGAGAAAGTCGGCTCAAGGCTCGAAAGAGTTTTGTGCCGGCTTTTTTTGCAGTTCGCCCGGAATGGGCAGTAACTTGGTGGTGAAAGTCCACTACACGCTTACTTAATATAGTATTAGTCGTCCTTTTTCAGTTTTTGATATTTAACGTACTCAGTGAGATACATCTAAAGAACTATCAGGAATCGTCAGTTTTACCTCGGTGCCTCCTTCTTTGCGAGGCGTGATACGCATGCTTCCGCCGCACATGATTTCCAGACGCTGCTGTATGTTTTTCAGGGTGATATGCGGCTTGGTGGTGTCAGAAAGATCGAAACCCGGGCCGGTATCTTCCACGATGATTTCGGTGCCGGAATCCGTGCGCTGTGTCCGCACGGAGATATGCAGCGGTTCAAAATTGGGATTCATACTGTGTTTGACAGCGTTTTCCACAATGGGCTGAAGCGTCAGCGGAGGAAGGCGAAAATTGGTAAAAGGCGTGTCATAATCAACAAGAAGCATATCGTCATACTGCGCCTGTTCTACGGCAAGGTAAGCGCGGGTGTGCTCTAGTTCTGTGGCAAACGGAACGGTGTCCTCGCTTGCGACCGCATTGAAATTCTTGCGCAGATAGTTGGTGAAATCCATCGTTACCTGCTGCGCCTTCTGCGGGTCGAGTCGGCAAAGGCTGTAGATGCTCATGAGGGTGTTATAAATAAAATGCGGTCGCATTTGCAGCACCATGACGCTGGCTCGCTCATGGGCTATTTCCTGTTGCTGCTTAACGATTTTCTGTTGCTGGCGGCGATCCTGCTCGATCTGATCGGAGAGGATGAAGCTGTACATAGCCAGCGCCGAAAGCACATAGCTGACGTCAATGAGCAGGAAAACGTCTGCGAACAAATGCACGATCAGCGCAGCCGTAATCGGCAGTATGGCGATGAGGAAAGCCAGAAGTACTTTGCGGGAAAGCCGGGTACGGCATCGCATCGTGCCTGCAAAATTGAACACCAAAGCCGCAATTATCGGTATCAAAGGAAGCGGATACAGGGGACCGCGGAAGTATTGATTTTCCGGTGTGATATAAATAAAACCGTCGATAAACAGGGCGCTGACAAGCAAGGCAATAAAGACTGCCCACAGACCGATCACGACGTGAAACAGCTTGCTCGTGCGTATGTTTTCACCGCAGCAGTGCAACAGATAAGCTGTCAGCATGAGCAGCGGCAATGAAAGCAGCAGGGATTCCAGAAACAACAGAAAAATGAATACTGCTCGCGGGGCGGTATAATATTGAAGAATCATTTCTACGACATTGGACAGGCAACACAGCAGAAAAATGATAAAATAGCTCATGAAAAAGCGCCTGCTCCAGCGGTCGATTCCATGAATGACAACGGTGAACCACAATCCGATAGCGCTCAATAGCAACGCCGCTCCGAACGTGGAGAAGTTAAGAGATTCGATCAAACTGTTCACTTGTCCACACCTCCTGCGGAAAACGGAATGCCGAGCTTTTTAAGCTGTCTGCGAACGTCCTCCGGGATCAGCGGCTTGACCATGAATCCGCAGGCATCGGTGTCCCATGCGTTGAGGGAGTATTCCGGATAGGCTGTCAGAAAGACGACCTTTGTGCCGGGATCGATTTCAAGCAGCTCACGGCAGAGATCAAAGCCGCTGATCACGCCCATTTCGATATCCAGAAAAGCCAGATCGATTCGGTGTTCTTTCGCGTATTCGATCGCTTCCTGTGGGCGGTTAAAGTTCGCGATGGCAGCGTTCGGCGAGACTTCCTCTAAAATCAGCGTATTATAGGAGAGAATGACCTTGTTGTCGTCCACCATGATAATGTTGAAGGCTTCGTCGCCCTCTACTGTGGCGGAGAGCAGTGTTCTGACATCTACCCTCAGAACCTCCGCGAGCCGGGTGATCATGGCGGCATCCGGAAGCCGGCTGCCGCTTTCCCATTTGGAGACAGTTGCCTTGTTTACATACATGAGGTTTGCAAGCTGACTCTGGGTAAGCCCCTTTTGAATTCTCAGTTTTCTTAATGTATCCGCAAACAGGATGCTCATGGTATCAGTACGCCCCCTTTTATGTCATTTATTATAGTCCAAGACAGTCGCAAACGCAAGACAGAAGGAAAATCGTGGTTGGCATTCCGGCAACTCTACTTGAATTGCATTGGAAAAGATGAAATAATAGAATCAATAAGCACCTCTGGGTGTATTTAGCAATGGATATATGCAGGAATGTGGGTGAGAGCCTCGAATCCCTGCAAAATATAGAAAGTATTCAGAAAGGAAAAAAGAATGAAAAAGAGACTTTTTGCATTGGCACTGAGTGCAGCATTGGCCTTTAGTCTGGCGGCATGCGGAGGTCAATCCTCAACGAACAACAGCACAACAACCGGCGCTGCGCCAACAACAGCAGAAACAACCACAACGGCAAGCAACGCAGAATCGCCCAACTATTCCGATAAAGCATGCTGGTACCAGATCCCGGAAATCACGAAGGACGTTGACACATTTTTCGTTTATCCGACTGAATACATGGCTGCAAACGAGGGAGACCCCGACTATGCTCCGCTCGACAACGCCGAGATGCGAGAAGGCGTGAAAACCAACTACCCGATACTGGCAAGTGTATACGAGGATTCCACCAATGTGTTCATGCCGTACTACCGTCAGGCAGGCATGATGTTTGCAGCGGAAGAAGCAAAGAAGTCCGGCGATCCGCGCACAGCTTTTGCCACCGTCCCTTATTCCGATGTTACCGCCGCACTTGACTACTACTTCGAGAACTACAACAACGGACGTCCGTTTATCATAGCAGGTCACAGCCAGGGCTCGGGCATCGTAAGTCTTGTGCTGAAGGATTATTTCAAGGAACATCCTGATTATTACGAGCGCATGATCGCAGCATACGTCATAGGCTTCTCGATCACGAAGGAATACCTCGAGGAAAACGCACATCTTAAGTTCGCCACCGGCGAGAGCGACACCGGCGTTATCATCAGTTGGAACACCGAAGGACCGAAGAATGTGGAGCAGAACGCCAGCAATGTTGTACTTCTTCCGAACGCGATCAGCATCAATCCACTGAATTGGAAACTTGACGATACATACGCACCGGCGAGCGAAAACCTTGGCTCGCGTGTTCTGAATGAAAAAACCGGCGAATATGAAATCAAAGACGTCGGAGCGGACGCAAAGGTCGTTCCCAATCGCGGCTCCGTCCTGACGAACGCAGATACAGAACCCGTCGGAGGCGACACCTTTGGTCCCCAGAGCTACCACAACGGTGACTATGCGCTCTTTTTCAATAACATCAAGGACAACGTGGCAAAGCGTATCGCGGCATACAAGGAGAGCAAAAAATAATACATGTCACAGGCACCAAAACCGCTCCGTAAAGGGCGGTTTTGCTATTACTCAGAATCAATCGGGCTGATTATTGAATTAGCCGACGATGATCACTCAGCGCAGAATATAGCATCACATACACCGTAATCGACACGAAAAAAAGTCGATAACGCATTCTGCAGGAGACTTAATATTCATCTATACAAACTTGCAAAGAAACGCGGCAAAAATACGAAACTGTTAGACGAAGTCATCAAAAAGCTCGCTGACGGCGAGAGATTACCGGAAAAACATTACGATTACCCGTTATCGGGTAATTGGGAAGGGCACCGAGAATGTCATGTGCAGCCTGATTGGTTGTTGGTTTATTATCTTAAAGATGATGTATTGGTGCTGACTTTATCACGAACAGGTACGCGCAGTGACTTGTTCGGCAAATAGTATAATTTTGAAAAATGTCCCATGTGCTTGCATGGGGCATTTAAGAAGGAAAGTAACGGCAAAGTATTTATTGTTAAATGAAACAGAAAAGCGGTTTTTCGATATATTCCATTCCCTCTGTTCTACGAGAGACGGTTGGTGTGTTTGGAGTGATTTTATCACCGCGTCCGCGATATCACTTTCCAATCCTTATGAGTTGAATCCTGATAGGAAATCTGCACTATGGCAAGGGACTGTATTCATCATCGAAAAACCACCCCCGAAAGTCAGAGATGAACTGATTTTCGAGGGTGGTATTAATTTCAGACCGTTACTTAAAAAAACCGCGGAGCACCAAAAAGCAGGCAGCAGAAGGTGACGCGATTGATTCACAGAATTTGAGGGGGCTGCCAAATATAGAATAAATACCATTTGATACTGTTTCAGATAAAAGGCGATGCTTGACGACAGCGCTCGAAAATTGTATCATATATGTATGCAGAAGCGATAAGGG
>CAMVTS010000033.1 GCA_947170465.1 uncultured Clostridia bacterium | reverse complement strand
GATCTTCATTCACAGATCCTGCAAACTTTTTTGCGCATAATTCTTGACAGTACCCCGTAATACAACAGAATAGCAAAACGCAGTGTCGCAGACAATAGAAAACATTGTCTGCGTCTTTTTGTTTTCAGAGCCAATCGTTTAGAAATAAGCGGTTGGCTCTTTTTTTATTTTCAAAAAATTTTACAAGGAGTGAGAGAATTGATATTTACAGAAAACCGGTATGACCGAAGCATCGAACGGATGATGAAGGGCGTACCAAACTTTTACCCGAGAGGTTCGGGAATCGTAGTAAGCGGCAATTTTCGCTATACTGCCGAAATGTGCGATTGCGAATACTGCGGTTACTATGGTGGAAAGAAAAAAGGATGTTTGGTTCCAAAATGCGTTTGCTTAGAGGAACTGATTTCCGTTGGCATTGCATACTGAGAGATTCAACCAAATTCTTTCCTCGCTCGGCGATGACGCACGGTTAACCGCTTCTCTGCCGGAGGATGGAGAGAATTATGAACACTCGTACCAAGCGAAGATAATCCGAACCTTCTCCCTGTTGGAGACGGGTTCGGATTTGTCTTTTTCGATAACAAATCCTCCATCACACCACAAAACCCCAAGCCCCGGACGGTCAAAACACCGCTTGCTTTTTTTATTTTCCCAACAATCCGCCTGCTCTCCCGAAAATCCGCCAATTATTTTGGCAAAAATAAAATTTTTTCAAAAAATCTTTCGTCATTAATAAACGAAGGGATCCGGCAGCAACCGTCTCCCTTTTATAAATCGCGCGATGGCGCAAAAGGAGGAACTATTTTGAAAAAATTAACCAAAAGGGCGGCAAGTCTGCTTGTTGCCGCCGCCATGTGTGTGCCTGCTGTCACCTCGGCTGCGGCGGCTGAGGGCGTGGACTACGACGACTACTACTGCGCGAGGCTGGAGCTGAACGACCTCGAAATACCCGCCTATGGAAACGGGGAGTACTGTGTCTATCATTGGGGTTTTGCTTACCAGTACGACCGCGACACGCTTCTATCCATGATAAGCGGCTCTGCCACATGGGAATCATATGCGGGCACGGACGAATTTACGGAAACCTTTGATAACCTTGCCGCGTATGCCGCGCAGCACGACACTTATGTTGGTTTTTCGGAATCTCCCTGTTACCAAAAAGACGGGATTGACGTGGAGATGTGGTGCAGCGATATGACATTCATAACGGATAACCTGCACATCACGCTGAAACCGACTCAGCCGCTTGTGACCGATCTCACCGTCTCGGACTGCGAAATCGTCAAGGGCTCCTATGAATTGAAGCCGGACTTTTCGTTCACCTTAGCCGACGGCACAACCTGCCATCGGGGAGACAGCATCTTTCGCACAGAAGGTGAAGTCGAAGGCGAATCCTATTGCGTCAATCCTCTGGAGTTTGATTTCGGCGGCAAGGAAATGCCTGAGCTGGAGATCGGCACATACACCGTGACCGCAAGGGTGCTGGACGCGGAAACCACCTTCCGCCTCACGGTCAAGGAGCAGCCTGATATCGCAGACATAACGTTTGAAAGCTTGGTATTTGACGAGCTGCTCGACAAGAAAACAGACCTGCGCATGAGCGAGATTCGCTTTGTCGACGGAACATCCATCAAACCGTTGCGTCCGCTCTTCTTCAACTGGCAAAGCGTCGAGGATTATACCTATCGTTCTTCCAAAATAGAGCCGCCGCTCCAACTTGGGATTACCGTGGACGACGACCCGTGGACAATCGGCGAGCATCCGCTGACCATCCGGCACGGCAGCTTTTGCAAGACCTACACCTACCGCGTGGAGCCCTCCGTCGTCAAGAGCATTGTGGCGGACGATATTGTGCTGTCCGAGGCTGAAAGCGCGCCGACTGAATCTTACGGAAGCAACGATGAGATAACGTACTTCAACTGCTTCCGCGCTTATCGTCCGCGCGTCACCATCACCTTACAAGACGGTACAACGCAGGTAATTCCCGAGAATCACGACGCTTCGGACTGGGATATTGACGATGCAGTATTCCAATGGATTATGATTGGGGACGACCAGAGCGCCGAAAACCCGTGGACGGTCGGCGAGCATACCGCGACCGCCTATCTGAGCACCGAAAGAAGCGAAGAGTCGGTGGAAGTGCCGTTCAAGGTGATTGTCACCAAGAGTCCGGTCACGTCGATTGCCGTGGACGATATAACCGTCGGTCCCGAAAGCTTTGGCTACGATGTTATGGGCACCTACTATGAAATCAATTCCAAGGTTAACGTGCAAATGGAGGACGGCACAACCGCTGTCCTGTCGCCCAATGAAGTCTTTACATGGCAGAACCGCGACTACACGATTTCTCTGTCAGATATGAATGGCATGTACTATACATCAGAAAAATACTACCTGTCCCCTGATGCCTACGGCGTACACATTCTCTACGCGCATTTTATGGGCAAAACCGTGCCGTTCAAGGTCACGGTCAACGGAATCCAATCCATCCGTCTGGACGACATTGCCTATCAAGACTACCGCTATACCATCACCTATACCGCACAGAAAACAGACGACACCGTCTGCACCGGCAGTTTTTCCATCCCACAGCCCGCGCAGTTCGATGAATGTACAATATTTGATGAAACCCTTGGTTCTTCGGTCACTCTGGCATATGACGACACATACACACTGCGCATAGGCGCCCACCGGATACCGCTCACCACAGGCGAGACCGTCCGTCTGTACAGCGAGCGCGGCGACGCAGACGGCAACGGCAGTGTGGATATTCAGGACGCCACCTTCATTCAAAAAGGTCTTGCGGAGTTCGACGACGTATCTCTCAACAGAAACGAATACCCCGAAAGGTTTTATGCCGCCGACGTCAACCGCAACGGAAAGATTGACATTGGCGACGTCACCGCACTTCAAAGGATGATTGCTTTGTAAGGGCAAGCCGCGGCGCTTGACTTTGCCGGATGGCGGTGATATGATGGTGATAACGAAACAGGACGGAAAGGAGAAACCGCTATGGATAACCGGGAGCTAAAGGAGCTGCTGACCGCGCTGGCTGAGGGACAAAGCGCCGACTGGAACGCGCTGTTTTGTGAAATCGAGCCGACAATCAAAGCCATCTGCACCAACTTTTTTTCCGGTGCGGACATCGCGGAGGACGCGGCGCAGGACGTTTGCCTGATGGTCTACCGCAAAACTGCGCTGATTGCCGCGTCGGACGCGCCGCTGCAATATATCAAGCGAATGACGCACAACCACTGCGTCGATTTGTACCGCCGCGACAAAAAACAAGCCGCCCTGAACGACACAGAGCAGATTGACGAGACGGTGGTCGCGGAGCCGCACGGCAAAAGCGATCCGCAAACCCGGTTTGTCTCTGGCATCAGCGATACGGTCGCCGAGATGATCGCCACCCTGCCTGCCGCCCAGCAGGAGGTGCTCCGTCTGAAATATAACGAGGACTTGTCCATTCGGGAAATCGCGCAGCGCTTGCAGCTGCCGGAGGGCACCGTCAGCTCTCGCCTGTACTACGCGCACCACGCCATCGAAAAAAAGGTGCTCCACTACGAAAAGAAGCACCGTATCAAGCTGCGGCTCAAAATTCCGTTCGCGCTGCTGCCGTGGCGGCGGCTTTCGCAAAAGCTTTTGCTCCAATCGTCCACGGTTACCGGGAGCACTTCCGCAGCGGACGCCGCCAAGCAGTCCGCGGTCGCGGCAATGGCGGTTGTCACCGGCGCGGCGGCTCTCGGAACAGGCTTGACGCATACGGACTTTACGCCGCAGCCAAGAACCATCGTGCAGGAACAGGACACGCCCGATACGCCCGACCGCCAAGCGACTGTGGCGGCAGCGGAGGGCGGCGCCGCAGAAAACAAGACCGTCTATCAGGATGAAAACATCCTGCTGACACACAACACGACCGTGCCGCGCGACATTGTCGTGACGGACACACGCTATCAGGTTGCGACCGCGCCGCCGGAAGAAGCCGCCACGGAACCGGCAGCGCCGCACACGCCGCGCTTTGTCGGCGAAAAGTACAACGACACGCTGCTGCATGATGGGCGGCTGACAGTGGAGGACGTTGTGTTCAACATGCCGGCGGAATGGGTCGAAAACGTCAACGTGGAGCCAGTTAACAAAATATTTTTCAGCGGAAAACGCCGCTACTGCAAAGGCTATACCGTGTATGACAGCGAGCTCTACGCCTATCCGGCATTGCAGTCCGAGACATACGCGCTGTGCAAGCTCTTTGTCACCGACTGTCCGCCGGAAAACGCCTATTATCCGGCGGAAAACCTGCTCGGCAGCTGCGAGGTCGGCGGCGAACCGGCGTGGCTGTATTTGCAGCCGCTGTACAGCATGCACCCTATCGCGTACCGCATACCGCCGGAGACCCTCGCCGGCGCAATCGGGGGAATGGTTGACCGCATCGAAGCGGTGCATTTGGATTTATACAATAAGGAAACTGCCCTCGCGCAGCTGAACAGGTGAAGCACATGAACAAATTGGAACGTACCATCGCGGCGGACGCTGTTATCAAGGCGGTTTTGCTGCGGCGCCGCCGCAGACGGCGTGTCAGAGCGCTGTCCCTTGCGCTGACCGTGGGCATGCTTTCCGCTACGGCGGTGCTCGGTCTGCTTCATTCGACGCCGTCCTCCGCGAATACGCCGGTTCTGCCGCATCCTGCCGTTGCCGAACCGCCGAAAACCATCATTGACGCGCAGCAGACGCCGACGTCCGAACCCGAACGCGTGACGCGTTGGCACGAAATGGTGGAGGAGGTCACCACCTACGTTGACCGCACCATACCGCAGACAAACGTGGTCACCGTCACCGAGCCGCCCCGACAAACAACCGCGCCGTCTGCGCCGAAGCCGCTCTATACCGACTGCAAAACGTATACGGCGGTGCGCGGCAACCTGCTCCTTACGGACGGCTGCGGCGTTGCCGTGACGGACAGCGGCGTTTATGCCGCCGACAGCGTGGGCGAAATGACCCGGCTTTCCCTGTCCTGTCAGCCCGAAGCCCTCACGTGCAGCGGCGGCCGGCTGCACTACAGCGACGGCAAGCAAGCCTATCTGTACGAATTAGCGTCCGGCACGGAAACCGCCGTGGACAGCGACATAGACCTCGACGATGCGGCGGAGCTGGACGGCAGGCTGTTCTGCTTTGTTGTGCGCGACGGCAAGCTGCTGCAGCTCGACCCCATCGGCGGCACGCAGGAGGTTTTGTTTGCGCACGAACGGCTCACCAACCGCCTGGAGCTTGCCGGTCACTGGCTGTTTTTCTTCGCCGACGACGAGCAAATCGGCGTGTGGGGTTCCTCGCACTACAATTTGCAGCTCTACCGCCGCGACCTGCTGACAGGCGAAACGCTCGCGCTGCTCCACGTCAACGATTCCTTTGACCTCCGCTATGCCGACAGCGACAAGGCGGTGTTCCTGATGGGCAACAGCCGCAACCAGTTCGGCTTCGGATTTGTCGAGCCGCCCTTTTATCGCTACACGGTGTATGCCAACGGCGACTACACCATTTCGGAAGAACCGTGCGACGAGGAATGGTGCGGCAACACCGCCGATTCGTTCGTGCTCTACGAACAGGCAGGCACGTGGCAGGTCTATGATTACCGCGCCGAACGCGTCACGGAAATCAGCGGATGGGAGGAAGGAACATGGTGGCGGCACGGCTGTTCGTCCGACAGCGACATCATCGCCGTTCCGCTTCAGGACGATGACGACGCCGTCCGGCTGCAAATGCTCGCGCTCGAAAACGGTGGGCCGCAGCTCACCCGCGCCGAATTTGCGCTAAAGGAGCATGAGACGCCTGTGCGGATTACCCGAGACGGCGTGTATATCGTGGAGGACGCTTCCCGATGGATAGAAAATGAGGCAGGCAACCTTGTTCCCGAAAACCGGTATTTTCTCCGCTTTCTCCCATTCAAAGCTTAAAAAGTACAAGCCCGGCTCTGCTGAACCGGGCTTGTGTTGTTTTATGCCAGCACGACGTCGTACCCGGCAAGGTACATTTGCAGATAGGTCGCGTCGCTGATGTCGATAACGCCGTCGGCGTTGGTATCGGCAACCATGCGTTCTTCTTCATAAAAGCTTTGCATTTCCGCAAGGTAACGCTGGATAGCGGTCACGTCGGAAATCGTGACGCTGCCGTCGCCGTCAATGTCGCCGCTCTTGTGGATATGTCGGGCGGTGAAGCGGATTTCCCCCATTTCCTCATAAACCGAACGGCTATACACATAGCCCTCAGAGGAAACAATGCGGACAGATACGTCGTAGTCCTTCATCGTGGAATCAAAGCTGACAAACGCTTTCAGATGGGAATTGCCGAAGCTGTATGCCGTGGTCATGCCGTCCTTTTGGCTGACGACGGCGCAGTCCTTGCCAAAGGTCAGCAGCTCGCTGTCGCCGTTCTCATAGTCCACACGCACCTGTGCGCCGTCCATATGCAGCGGAATACACTGCGCGTTGTCGCCGTAGGTGTAGCGCCGCTCAAATACCGTGCCGGGCTTTTGCAAAAGCGTGACGCTCTTTGCCGTTCTGCCCTTGTAGCTTTCCGTTATGTACACATTGACGGAAACGGTGCTTTCATCGCACGCGTAGCGGTCGCCGTAGTCCAGCGTCAGCCGCATGACGGTACTGTCATATTCGTCCAAGGCAAAGGAAATGCCGGTGACGGTGATGCTTTCTCCGGGAAAAACCTCGCTGACGTATTTTTCGCCGTCCCAGCTGAGGTTGTCGCTGTCATACTGACAATCATTTATGCAGTAAGGCTCGGCATAGGTCACATGGAGCGAGGTGCCGTCGAGCATGGCGGCTGTGTCGTTCAGCTCACTCTCGTCAAACAGATACTTGTCTCCGAAGCTGACGGAGCTGAGCGTGATTTTGCCCTCTTGGGAGGAATCTAAATATTTTTCCGTCACAAAGCTGCCCTGCTCACAGCCAAGCGCCGTGTTGAGCGCCTTTGTCGGCATAACGCCGTACTGACCGCCGCCGTAATAGAAGTAAAAATCACCTTTGCAGAGCGCGTGCCCGTTGACGGGATTCACGCTGACAGGCGCGTCAAGGTCTACCACATAGACCATATTGTCGTAGGTAAAGGATATACCAAAGCCGTCAGGTGACTCCTTGGGATAGATTTCGTCCGCGAAATCCTCGTTGAAAAAGTTGCCGCTGTAACGGCTGCCGTATTCGGAGAAGTCCAACAGCTCGTTGTGCTCGTCAAAGAATGCGTCGATTTGTTTTTTCTTGTTGCCGTCGCTCAGTGACGACCATGATTCGCCCATTGCGCCGGCGGCAAGGCGGTTGATATCCTCCCAGAAGGTTTCCGCGCTGCGGTTCAGGGCGGCTGCGCCGCTGAGGCCGCAAAGCTGCGCCTGCTTTTGGTAGGTATAGCGGAACAGCGGTTCAAACCGTTCCTCTCCGTCCTCTCTGCTGATAAAGCTGCAGCGGACGTTATCTGTCAGCGCGGCGGCGGCATAATAGGGGTTTTCACGCGGATTGCTCTCGATTCCGGGATCCAGATAGTTGTCCCAGAACATCATGTTCGCATTTTTACTGCTGCCGTTGCCGTATCCCGGGATTCGGGTGCAGAACAGATTTTGAACCCCATCCTCCTCAACGCGTGTCGTTTTGTAACCGGGTGAGTCGCCGCCTGCCGCGAAAACATTGTCCGCACCTATCCACCAAAAAGCGCCGGCAACATTGTCTTGCTGCGCCGTCATTTGGTTTGTCCAGCTGCCGGGCATGGCAAACAGTACCTGCTGGGTGACAACGCCTGACGACGGCGTGTAAACACCCATAGTGCCGCCGCAGCCGATGCTGCCTGCCGCGCTGACAGTCACAGCGCCGGTCGCCGTGCCTGCCGTCAGAATCGCAGCGGCGGTCAGCACGGCTGCGGTCTTTTTCAATTGCTTTTTCATTGCCTTGTTCTCCTTTGGATTGTTTTTCGCAATTTCGGAGAAGAAACCGGGGTCTCCTCTCCTGTTGTCAAAGAGCGCTTGCGCGGCGTTCGCTTATAGAAGTTTACCGATGGTTTGTATGATATGCCGCGAAAACGAACTCTCATTTATTATAACGAAAAGTTTTTGTTTTTTATTTAATTTATAAAATATTTTTTGAATTTTTTTCGTCTTATTCAGTGAAAGGCTTTGACGATACCCTCCGTCCCTTTCACAAAAGCGCGAATCGCACCGAAAATATATCTCTAATTTACTTTTGCAACGCGCGGTTCGCGCGAACCTTTTTGACGGAAATGTCAATACGGTTCCTCTCTGTACAAAAAAGCCTATGGTCACTGCAGTTTTGCGGTGACCATAGGCCTTTATACAAAAAGGAATTTATGATGATTGCCTGCCGGTGACGGAGGAACGGATGATTTTTTTGGAAGCGGTCTTTTCAAACTCCTCCTCGCGGATAACGAGGCTGACAATCTGCTTTGCGGCAGGAAAACCGCTGTTTACCTCGTCAATCTTATCCTGAATTACCGCTCTTACGTCGTCAAATTCCATGTCGGGATTCGGATACACCTCGGCGGTGATTTTCCCTTGGTTGTCATAGACGACGATTTCCTTTATCGGCTCAAAGGTGACAAACTGATTCTCAATTTCCTCGGGAGAGACGTTCTCGCCGTTAGAGAGGATAAT
The DNA here is from genome assembly GCA_947170465.1 of uncultured Clostridia bacterium. Lineage (GTDB taxonomy): Bacteria > Bacillota > Clostridia > Oscillospirales > Acutalibacteraceae > Ruminococcoides. The sequence continues at coordinate 20,846 of CAMVTS010000033.1, read as the reverse complement.
CAGATTTTTCTTTCTGCCGGTAATATAGAGATAGCCGTCCTCGTCCTTGTAGCCCAAATCGCCGGTCATCAGCCAGCCGTCCTCGGTGAGCGTCTTGGCGGTTTCTTCGGGATTCTTGTAGTAGCCCTGCATCTTCCCTATACGATATTGGAACTGAACGAAGTTTACACTGGCGAACCTGCCGGAATGTCAGATATGCGGCTAATCGTCAATAACGATCTGATTGGCTTGGGCTATGGCAAGTTTGCCCGAATTTATCATTTGGTAGACTTGGCAGCTGATATGGAGCTTTATATCCCGGCGCTCACCGCGCCTGTCGTGTTTGCCGTCAATGCTGTCGGCGACGCGCTAACCGTGTCGGTCGTGCAGTCATTTGAGGATGATGCGCTCGTGAGAGCGTTCTGTCAAGTATGCACTGAAAACGGTCTGAAAATCAATAGCAACGATATGGGAACGGAAGTGTTGGACACACTTGAAAAGGACGCGGTAAGGCTCATATGATACACCGCGTATCATTGATATTCTGCGAAAAAGCGATTAGCTTTTTTCGGGGGTTCAAGTCCCCGACGCAAATCAGCCGAAAAAAATCTTTTTTATACGGCAAGGACAACCTATGCGAATAAAAAAGATATTCGCCCCGAAAAGCCCGATTTTATCGGGCTTTTTCACGTCTCGGGAGGGTGTCCGCGAGCGTACAAAAACGTAGATGTAAAACGGCTTTTTTACCGTTTTTCAGGGAAATGAACCCCCGAAAGCACGCAAAACAGACAACTAAATACATAAAATAACGGGTAAAGATATAGTCAAATTCTTTTACTCGTTTTTAATATTTGAGCCAATCGTTTAGAAATAAGCGGTTGGCTCTTTTTTTATTTCTCAAAAAGTAAGGAGTGTGAAAACATTGATATTTACAGAAAACCGGTATGACCGCAGCATGGAACAAATGATGAAGGGCATACCAAACTTTTACCCGAGAGGATCGGGGATCGTAGTGACAGGCAACTTTCACTATACTGCCGAAATGTGCGATTGCGAATACTGCGGTTACTATGGTGGAAAGAAAAAAGGATGCTTGGTTCCAAAATGCGTTTGCTTAGAGGAACGGATTTCCGTCGGCGTTGCGTCTGTTAAAGAAATCCTGAACGAAACTATGTCGGAAATCAAGCACGGCGGTTTCATCCGCAGATTAAAGAGATATATAAAAGAAAGCGAGGCTATCCCAATGACATTTATAAATGAAAAGCATAGACTGAGTTTCGATGAAGCACTGTCAAGGCTAAACCAATTTGACAGAAAGCATTTAGCTCTTATGTCCGCGCTCTATCTTCTGACGGCAGATTTTCGACTGTGGCTTCAGACAAAACGCTATGTTGAGAATCACGGCATCAGCTTCGGCAAGCTCCGCCCAAAGAATTGCTCCGAGGAAACCTATTCTCTCTATTGCGCTGCAAAAGACCTGTATCTCGGTACCAAGCATATCACTATCAACGATCTTGCCGACAACAAGCTGATCAATGCAAAAACCTTTGCCTTGATTTGTAACGCAATGGCGATTCGTAAATTCGGCTTGGGTGCGGTCAGATATACCAATGAAACATAAAGCATTGACCGTCTTCGCTATTCTTCTCGTTCTCGCCGGATTGACAATGCTGATCGTTCCGAGAATATCCAACCGCATCGGTGAGCAGATCGCTCATTCCACCATCGGGGATTTCAAGGCATTGAAAAGCAAAGCAACCACGGATGAACCTACAGAAAAGAAAGAATCTGACGAAGATGGTTTAGCAACTGTGGATAGCAATGATCCACAAAGAGATAATAGCACTGTTGTACAGAGTGACAATAAACCTGTCATTTTGAATAATGGTGGCTCTCAAAACTTAGACACAACGCCTGACTTTGGCAGACTATACATGGATAGTGTCGTATACAATGAGGCACTGAAGCAGCATCAGGGAGAACTGCTTGTCAATGAACAGGCATATCAAAAACCGTCTCTCGATTTGAGCAGCTACGGCATATACTCCGAGGTTTACGGATATGTATCGGCGCCATCTATCGGTTTGGAGCTTCCGATCTATCTCGGCGGCAATGACGACAATATGGCGTTAGGCGTAGCTCACATGACTTACACCTCACTTCCTATCGGCGGCGAGAGCACCAACTGTGTGCTGTCGGGTCATTCAGGTTTTATCGGCAGAATCTTCTTTGATTACTTACCTAACCTAAATATCGGCGATGAAATCGTTGTAGAAAACTACTGGAACACCCTCACATATAAGGTGGCCCGGAAACAAATTAACAAAAGCTATGAATCGGCGGACTGCTTTATTACCGACGGCAAGGATTTGCTTACGCTGATTACTTGCATATCAGACGGACACGGCGGCTTTGACCGGTTCTACGTTATAGCGGAAAGGAGCTAAACATGAAATACTATTACCGTACACGCGACAGACCCGGGCAATCGCTTTCTTCAAATCAACATGAAAGGAGGAAAAACTTGAATAAACATATAAAAAGGGTGGCGTTTATTCTGCTGACAACTGCAGTCTGCTTTCTGACAGCTTGCACAGGTGTAGTTCAACCCGTCATGGCGGCGATAGTCGGAGATTCCAACGAATTCAATACAGATAACAACCGCGCTTTCATTTCCAACGAGGAGCTTGGAAGAATTGTTTCCTATGACGGCTACATTTCGAAAGCAGAATATATGGCACACCAAAACAGTGAAACGGTTGGTGCTAACTATCATCCGAACTTTGAGCTTTGTACCGATACTAACGGAAACGCGATTGAGTATGTCTCCTCTGCCGACGGAATCCATTCACCTGGAACGACGATGTATCAGATCGAGATAAACGGCCGCAGAGCGTACTGTATCCAGCCCGGTATTCACACAAGCGAATATGTGGATTACGCGCCAAACACTCACGGCGCGTGGAATGACCTGTCATCCGCTCAGCAAAAGGCGGTCAATGTTGCTCTTTGTTATGGCAGAGAAGGTAACTATAATGCCATCGCAGCGGGAACGACTATCAAATCCTCGCAGGCATATATCGCTACACAGGTTATTATTTGGGAGATAGTCAGGGGAGTGAGAAACAGCACATCACCATACTCTCTGAAATCAGGCGAGAACGGATATATCGGACTCTTCTGCGCTGATGGATATAACCCGAACATTCGTGAGGCATATAACCGCATCTCCGGAGCGATGAGCACTTACGAAAGTGTGCCTTCGTTTGCGTCAGCTCTCCCGGACAATCCGCCGTATGTAACGCTTCACGCCACTTACAATAGCCTGAAGAAAACCTGGAGCTATGAGTCAGTTACCCTGACGGACAGCAACGGTGTATTAGGAACAAATTTCAAGGGCTTTAACGGCAAGAGCGTTGACGTAGGGAACGCAAAGGTCACAATCAGCGTATCGGGTAATAAGATGACGCTGACGCCAGGCAACGCCACACTCAATGGGACAAAGAGGTTTGCGACTGTGTCCAGTCCGAAAACCGGTATCCCTCAGTCATCGGACGCGGCGCTGGTTCCTTACTCGGCATCAGGCTATCAGGACATCGTGACAGGCGGATCTATTTCCGCGCCGTCAGCGTATTTTCAGGTGCACGTCGTTGTCGATGAAACCACCAAGCTTTATTCTGATATCAAGCTTCGTAAGGTTATCGGAACACAGAATGAATACGACGCATCTTTGACCGATGAAATTGACGGTGCTGTCTCAACAGCGGAGAATCTTCAGGGCTGGTACTTCCGCGTATCTGTTAATGAAAATTCAACATTTTACAGGCAGTACGGTGTAAGGAGCTTCACACTCGGCCCGACGGATCAGAACGGCTTTACGGAATCTTTTTCCGAATATATTATGAAGCACTATGATTACAGTAATGTCAGTACCATTGTGCCGTCAGATTATTACTTTGTGGAAGAAGTCGGAAAAAAGACAGAGTACGGTGTTTACGCTATCCCCGATTTCTATAAGCCCCTGAGAGAAAAGCAGGAGATTCACTTCATAGCCAGTACAAACAACACACAAATTCGTTACAACATCAGCCACTACACGAATATCTTTACCATTCCGATGGAGGTAAAGAAAACGACCGATGACGGAAGTACCGTCTCGAACTATTACTTCAAGATAACCAACCGCGATACCGCTGAGGAATACATTGTCCGCACAACGAATACCGGTACACATGAGCCGGTCTTAGAGGATAACGGTTTGGAGTATAAGGCGATGGACGGCCATTACTACATCATTCTCCCAGAGGGCAGATATACCCTGACAGAGCTTGGACGCTTATCCGGAGCCACCTATATGATTCCCGACAGGTTCGCAACGCCTGCACCGGTGGACTTTGAAATAACACCGGAAGCATACAAGCTGGCACAGGCGAACGGTTATAAAGCAATTACCGTCAACGTCGCCAATAAATGTGAAGGTTATCTCAGCCTTACAAAGTCAGACGCGGATAACGGCGAACCGGTTCAGGGAGCAGTGTACGGTGTGTTTTCCGATGAGGATTGCAGGGAGCTGATATATCAAATGCCGGCGACTGACGCGGAAGGTAAATCCAAATCCGAAATTCGTTTTGCCTGCAACGCGCAGATTTATGTCAAAGAAATCGAATCGCCGCAGGGCTACGCTCTATCTGATACTGTGTATCCGGTTATCATTAATCCGAGAAATGAGGCTGAGATTGTCTATGAATTACCTGTTACCGATGAGAAAGCTAATAATCCGGTTGAAATCAGAAAGACCGATATCACCGGAACAAAGGAGCTTTCCGGTGCGGTGCTTGAAGTCAGAGCATATAACGGAGCGCTCATCAGCAGTTGGGTTTCAAACGGTTCAGCTCATGTGATTGCCGATGTTCAGCCCGGCACCTATACCTTGACGGAGAAATCACCTGCCAATGGATACGTCACGGCGGAAAGTATCCAATTCACTGTAAAAGGCGACGGAACAACGACAAAGGTTGCCATGAAGGACGCCCCCACCAGAATACAAATTAATAAGGTAGACGAAAAAGGCAATGCACTGAAGGGAGTCCAACTTCAGGTGCTTGACAATACCGGCAAGGTGGTGATTCCCACATGGACAACTAATGGATCTCCGTATGAGATTACAGGAAAGCTGATTGTCGGCGCGAAGTATAAGCTTCACGAAGTTAGCACCCTGCTTGAATATAACATCAGCAGGGATGTGTCATTCACGGTTAAGGATACGCCTGACGTGCAGACGGTTAAGATGATTAACAGAAAGAAGACCGGGCAAATCGTAATCAATAAGTTTGACGGTTCAGGGCAGCCTATAGTCGGAGCACAATGGAAAGTCTATCGGAAGGATAATTCAGAGCTGAAATTCTACCGTGTTTCCGAAGGGTATTTTACTTACAGCGAATCCGGCACGGTTACAACACTATCGACAGCAAATATATCTCTCACGGCGGTAAATATGCCATTGGGTGAGTACTATCTGGTGGAAGAAATACCACCGTCAGGAAAGATGAGCTACGGTAGAAAGATTCCGTTTACTATCGCTCCCGACAACACGGAAACGCTAAACCTGACAATCAACGTCAAGGACAACAACATCATTATTCCCAACACCGGCTCCAACGGCAGAGCTTTATGCTATGCTGTGGGGCTTTTTTCATTTATCGCCGCGTTAGCAGCGTTCGCATACTACAAAAAAAGAAAAACTATCAATCACGCACCCGATAAGGGTGCTTTTTCAATTTAAGGAGGAAAAAACCAACAATGAAAAAACATCTTGTCAAATCAACATCTATTCTTTTTGTTATTCTCACCATGATCATCTGCGCGATTCCCTTCGCGTCGGCAGCGACCTTGCTTGATGAGACCAAGAAGGTCTCCGTCACAATGAACTGCACCAAGCCCGGCTACACCTTTGAGCTGTTCAGGGTTGCCGACCTCACCACTACTTCCGGCACTACCAACGAAACCGCCTACACTCCGCTTTTTGACGGTATCACAAGCGAGATCAATGCAGGAAACAGCAAGAATCTTTTGGCGAAGCTCGACACGCTGTCACCCGTCAACACCGCTATGCCGACCGGTGCGGTTTCCTGCGGTACATTCACGTCCTCTGCGTCAAGTACCACCAAGGCCTATTCCAATCTGGCACAGGGCATCTATTATGTGAAATGCACCAAGTATCCCGCCGGCGTTAAGTCGGTGACAAACTCCGTGTTTGCACTGCCTTACTACCAGAACAACTCATGGGTATATACGCTGTCTGCCATCAACCTTGCCAACAAGGTAGCCGACGGCACAGCCACTACCAAAAAGGAAATCACCAACTCCACAAAGAACAATGTCAACTACACTGACGTTTCTGTTGGCGATACCGTTGAATACGCTCTGTACAATACAGTTGCCGGTTCGACGACCAATAAGCTCGAACAGTACACCGTCAAGGATAAGATGAGCAAAGGTCTTACTTTCAACAAGGATTCCGTTAAGGTATACCTCGCGGACAGCAGTAAGACAAAGATCGCAGATCTTACAAAAGACACCGATTACAAGCTGAATGTTACAAGCGAAGGCACAGGCAAAGACACCGAATTCAATGTTGCTATGAACAACACCTATCTCGCCAAGAACGACTTCTATGCTTCCAACGTCAGCTACGTTATTGTCACTTACTCCGCTGTTCTCAATGAATACGCGGTCAAAGGCACTGCAGGCAACCCCAACGAGGATGTAGAACTGACCTACGGCAATAACTCTTCTGTTGAAAGCGTCCCCGGCAATACCGTATATGCCTACACCTATGGCGTAAACGTTATGAAGAAGAACGAGAACGGCACAGCACTGAGCGGCGCCAAGTTCAGCATTTATGCTACCAGCGCCAATGCAGAGAATAAGCAGAATGCGATTGGTTCAGGTACATCCGATACAAACGGCGCCGTTACCTTCCTCAATGCGCAGGGCAAGGAACTGAAGCTCGCAAGCGGTACCTACTACATCGCAGAAACCGAAGCTCCCTCCGGTTATAACGTATACGGAAAAGTTATCCCTGTTACCATTAACGCCGCCTACCGTACTGCCATTAGCAACGGCACATGGGTGCAGAATGCTCCCGCAAACGGCACAGCTTCCGTTACGGTAACCGATACCAAGCTCATCGTTCCCCAGACCGGCGGCTACGTCATGTATCTCTACATTGCCGGTGCTGCTTCTGTTGTTCTCGGCGGCGTAATGCTTGTTCTCATCAAGAGAAGCAAGAAAAATAAATAATCACTTATGAATGAAGGGGCGGCTGCGGTCGCCCCAAGGGTGACGAAACATGAAAAAACGAAAACCTCTTTTTATGATTCTGACCGCTGTGCTGATTCTGTTCGGAGCGGTTTGTTTTCTCTATCCAGTCATCAGTAACGCTATCAATGAGCATTATAACGAGAGCAGGATTGACGAGTATACCGATAATGTGGACGCAATCTCACAGGATGAAATTAACCGGTATTTTTCTGTAGCAGAAAAATACAACACAGCATTAGTCGAGGATATCAGCGACGGAAACAGTGATGTTTCGGTGCTTTCCGATTACGAAAACATCTTAAATCTCGATGACGGCATTATGGGATATGTAGAGATTCCTTATATTGCTGTTCGCCTTCCGATTTATCACGGCGAGAGTGAGGATGTTCTTGAAAAGGGTGCCGCGCATTTAGAGCATACATCATTCCCAATAGGCGGCGAAAATACACACGCCTGTATATCGGCACATTGCGGTTATCCAACACAAAAGTTTTTTGATGATATAGACGAGTTAAAAAACGGCGATGAAATTACAATCAATGTTCTGAACAGAACGCTGAAATATGCCGTAACCGGCACTGACGTAGTTGAGCCGGACGATTCGAGCAAGTTGGAGATTGTCAAAGGAAAGGACATGCTGACGCTTGTTACCTGCACGCCTTACGGCATCAACAGCCATCGCCTGTTGGTTCACGCGGAACGCATTCCGTTTGAACCTGCTACAGCAGACTCGCCCGCGACCATTTCACAGATTACGCAGACTGATAATCGAAATTATCAGGTGCAGATCGTATTCGCGGGACTTGCCGTTATTGCCGTTGTTGTCGTGAAAATTCACTTTTGGCGCAGAAAAAGAAAGAGGCTTCGAAACACAATGGAGGTAACAGAATGACAGAATGGGATCGCCTGCGCAGACAGGCACAGAGAATGAAAGAAAACTATCCTGCCGGAACGAGAATCATGCTTTTGCACATGGGCGCCGATCCGAACCCGGTTGCGCCGAACACCAAGGGTACGGTTGCATTTGTTGATGACATCGGCACACTGCATTGCGATTTCGACAACGGCAGAAGCCTTGGCGTAGTACCCGGCGAGGATACCTTCCGCACACTGACAGCAGAGGAATTGGCGGAAGAACAGAGTACTGACGAGAGCGAAGCTCCGACAATGCAGATGTGAGGTTTTTATGGAGCATTACATTGAAATCCCGCAGAAGTATGTTGAGCCGCTTTTGAACTGCGCAGCCGAAACAGGGCTTTCGATTGAGGAAGTTGTAGAATCGGCTATCAAAAACTATTTAGAGAGGATGAATGAAAATGCCTGACGATGCCAAAAAAGGCATTACCGTCAAGGTGGCGGCGGATCTTCACGCTGAAGTCAGTGAATATGTCCGCAGCCACAACATGACAATGTCGGAGTTTGTTGCCCAAGCCCTGGACAACGAGCTCCACCCTAAAATTACAGAGAAAGAAGGAAATGAAATGGGCAATACAAGAACCGTCGCGTTTCAGGTACCGGAGGAACTGTTTCAGCGTATCAAGGATTATCTGAACCGCAACCATATGACACAGAAGCAGTTCCTGCTCGGACTCATCGAGCGCGAACTCGACCGCGAACAGAGCGTCCGTGAGAGCGAGAACGCCGTTGTTGAGGACGAACGCGAGCAAGACGAAGATGAACCCGAACACAGTGAAAACAGCGCTGAGAGCGATTTTGAAGGCGTTTCCGACGAGGAAGCCGGAAACGAAGAATCTGCCGGAGAATCTGAGGATGAGGACTCCGATGAAGAATTCGGCGATGAAGACTCTGAGGATGAATATGCCGACGAGGATCTCGACGATGAGGAATCAGAGGACGAATATGCCGACGAGGATTTCGACGGAGAGGACTCCGAGGATGAATACGATGACGAAGACTTCGACGACGAAGAATCCGAGGATGACGGCTACGAAATGAGTATGTAAAGGAGGAAACATTTTTATCTGGTCGGATGCCTTATGGCGATTCGATTTTTTGATATGTTTTCGGGGATCGGCGGTTTTCGCAGCGGTTTGGAAGCCGTAGGCGGCTTTGAATGCGTCGGTCACTGCGAGATCGATCCGTACCCCAATAAAGCATATACTGCAATTTTTGATACGAGAGGTGAATATTACTGTGACGACGCAAGAAACATCAATCCTGTCGAAATGCCCGACTTCGACCTTGTCTGTGCAGGATTTCCTTGTCAGAGCTTTAGCGTTGCGGGAAAGAGGCTTGGCTTCGAGGATACCCGAGGCACTCTCTTCTTTGAGGTTGCCCGATTGCTTAAAGCGAAACGGCCTGCATTTTTTCTATTGGAAAACGTCATCGGGCTGTTATCGCATGACGAAGGCAGGACACTTGAAACCATCTACTCCGCGCTTGTTGAAGTGGGGTATTGTTTTGAATGGTGCGTGCTTGACAGCCGATATTACGTTCCCCAACAGCGAAAACGGCTGTACATTGTCGGATATCTTGATGACCGATGTGCCGGAGAAATATTTCCTCTCGCAAGCCGCGATGCGAAAAATCTCAGGCAGATTATCGGCGGCAGCCAAGGACAGCGTGTCTACGACCCCAACGGCATAGCCTGTACGCAGTGTGCAGGATCAGGCGGTCAGGGCGGCAAAACCGGTTTGTATTTCATTGACATGAACCCCGATCCGAAAATCACGGATATTTCGCGGACAATCATCGCTCGGCACAACGCAGGCGTAACCAATCACAAGGGAGTCAATTCCGGCGTCCTGATTGAAGATAAGCCGAGGGCGATTATCTCGCCGCAGAAGGAAACCGTTCGTCAGAACGGCAGACGCGTCAAGGAACCTGACGAGCCGATGTTTACCATCACTGCCACCGACAGGCATGGTGTGATGCATGAAGGCAGAGTCCGCACCTTGATGCCAATAGAGTGCTGGCGTTTGCAGGGCTTTACCGATGAGCAATTCTACAAGGCGCAGGCGATGGGCTTATCTGACGCAAGGCTTTACAAAATGGCAGGAAACAGCGTGACTGTCCCCGTGATCACCGCAATCGGTGAAAGGATTAAGGCGGTCAATGAGAAATATCAGATTGTGAGGTGATAATCGTGAAAGACTACAGTGAACTCAGCAAATGGCTTCAGGACGATATCACGAAGCCTGCAGTTATCAAAAACGGCGACTACGTGGATACTGTTATTCGTGTGCCATACGATGATGATTTTGACTTTATATTTCATCAAAATAACTACAACGGCGAACCGCTGACTGCCAACGCGAATATGGCTTACTGCGGCATCTATAACAAGCTCGACGGACAGATTTATGACATCAGATATCCCATCAAAGGTAAGCTTAACGAAATGGATTCCACAAAATCCATGCAAGATATTGAGCAGGAATTCACTGATGACGTTCGTTCATTCATCGAGAATATTGTGGACAATAATGTTGATAATCTCCGCAGCCCGTTTTTTGAGAATGCGCAGTATGATAACCGTCTTGACGATTTCAGACGAAATTACGCCGATTTTATTGCAACGAAAATGTTTCTCAGCGGTGATTCAACTGATGATGTCAAGTTCCAATGCGGTTATTATTTGGAACGGTTCAGCAATGCGGCAATGCTGCGGTATATGAGGTATCCCGGCGCGACTGTTGAGAAAGCCGCGACATCATATTGGCAAACCCATCAGGACGATATGCTGCTCGAATTGCGAAAGAATGAGATAATCCGCGAAAAGCTCCGTGCAATCGAAGCGAATCCAAATAATCCACTTCATAAACGGAGAGCCATTATGAACGCCGTCAATGACAGCGGCGCGAAAACCGTAAACGTTACAATCATCAAGGGCGGCGAGGAATACAGCTTTAAGTACAACGCGGACAGATTGAGCCGTTACATGGAGGGTAACTACAGTAAGTGGGATATGGCACCTCATGACAGAGAAGAATTCGGCAGGCGATTTGGTACACATAGTGAGTTCAGTCCCGAAGATATCACCGAAATCTCCTACCGGGGAAAAACGCTTTATGAAGCGGATTCTCTCACGCCTGACGAGAGCGCGGATGAGGAATTATCAGACAATATGGATGACGATGAGGACGAAGGCTTCTCAATGAGTATGTGAGGTGAGATTTTATGAGTACACAGATGACAATAGAGTTGTCAGCTGAAAAGCCGAGAAAACATGAGTTCTACCGTGCAACACTGGATTTGCCCGCAACAGAGCTGCAGATCGAAGACGCTCTCGGTAGAGCGCGGTTTCAAAACGTGTCCTCCCAAAAGTATATCGACATTGAGGAAGCGGTACTGTTTGATCCTTCTCATCTGTCGGTCACCACAGACGATATTCATGCGCTTAACTATTTGGCAAAGCGCCTTGACAGTTTGTCGGAGGAAGATGAAATCAAATTTGAAGCTCTGTATTATGCCCGCACAAGGAGATTGCCGGAGGACGAGCAAATTCAGGTCGGTTCGGTCATCAATATGACATATGGACTGGATATGATACCTCTTGCGGTAAATGTCGGCACGGATTACGAGTTGGGCAGATTCGTCGTTGAGAATGACTTTGACGAACGCTTCGAAAACGTTCCGGATGCCGCCTTGTCCTATCTTGATTACAAATCCATCGGAAAGGAATTCAGAGAACGCGACGACGGTGTATTTTATGGCAAATACTATGTACCCACAAGGTATCATGAACCGGATAATTTGTATGACGGCAACCATATTCTGCCAGATTCCCCGTCGGACAGCGCTGTTTTCAGTCTGCTTGTTGCCAAAGCGCCCGAGACCGATCCTGACGAAGTGCTAAAATCCGCGCAGTGGCTTCATTTGCCGGAGAGCAAGGATGAAATGAACTCATTGGCGAAACAGCTCGGTGAGTCGCGGATAGAGGACTGTGTTTTCTACGACTTCATAAGCGGTATTCCGCAGTTTGAAAGATATATGATTCAAAGTATGGGCGATATAGATAAGCTCAATGAGCTTGCAGAGGACTATCTGTCCCTTTCCGCAGAGGAACGGACAATGTTCAAAGCCGTTATGGAGAGAAGGAATGTCAGCACGCTTGACGGCGCCGTTTCCGCTTTTAAAAGCATTAACGATTATGAGTTTTCGTTCGATGCGGAGGATGCGGACGACTTCTTCAAGGAATATCTTGCTTACCACGCGCCGACCAATTTTGATTCCCGTTGGTTGGACGGAATTCGCTCCGATATCGACGCTGACAGATTGCTTCGACGGTTAGGAGCCGAGGTGACATCCTACGGCATAGTTTCCAAGCATTATGGCAGTTTGTTTGCGCTGATCGGTTATGATGAACTTGAAAAATACGAATTGATCGAGGTATGCGGACAGCCTGCCTTATTCAATGACGCGCGTATTCCCGACAGTGCAGTGCCGGAAGGTCTGTACCGTTACGATCTCCGCTGCGGAGAGGAAGATTTGCTTGACGGCACGATTGAACCGAACGTATATGTAGATCATGGCGGCAGCATTCTTGTTAAGCAACCATTTGAGTTCGACGAATCTGGCTACATTCAACTCGACGAGGAATCTTCGCCGAACTTCACAGGTGAGGAAATGACCGCCGAGGAATTCGCCGCAAGGGATTTTACACAGGACGACGATGAAGATTTTGATTTAGGAGGAATGAATCTTTGAGCATCAAAGATATTACGACCAATGACCTTCGGCGAATGAAGAAAACCGAAGGTCTTGTTTTTCAGGGCTGCGGCGGCGATCCGCAGGTGTGGGTCGACGGCATCAACGATATGCTGACAGAGAGCAAGGTGCTGCTTAGCGGTACAAGGTTTTCCGATGTTTACCGCTTTGAAAACAACGGGCTGACCTGTCTGCTGTTTCCGTTTAATCCCGATGTGAAGCTCGATACCGGTAAGCTCGCCATGTGGCGGTTGTCAACACACAGTCAGTTTGGCGGCATCTGGCTTTCAGACTATGTTCCCAACAAGCTTGGAGGCTACATCGGAGAGAGAGTCAAGCCAGACTGCGCCTTGATTGGGGAAAACGGCAATATCTTTCACCTTGCCGGAAAAGCGGCGGAAACCCTGAAGCAAAACGGCATGAGAATGGAAGCCCGGGAAATGCTCGATAGGGTGATGAGCTCCGGCAGCTACGACGAAGCACTCGGCGTGATTGGCGATTACGTCAACATCACCGACGGTTCAGAGAGCGAGGATTTTGATGAAGGTCAGGGTATGTCGTTATGAACTACGCTGAATTTGTCCGACAGCTTGAACAGCTGAACGAAGGCGACGTATATGTATCACCTGATTTTCAATGCGACCGCACAGGCGGCTATCCTACCTCGCTCTGCGTGAATTGGGATAAGTGCAAGGCTTGGCTGCAGCTCAATGACAGCATTGACACGGACGGCGTGAATATTGCCAAATATGAGAAGCTCTGTGCCGATTTCGGTATTAGGGACTGCTTTGACACGGAGCAGTATAATCAGATTCTCTCATCGCTCGGTGAGGACGCGGTACAAAGCGCGTCGCTTCCCGAGGACGATGAAGATTTTGATTTGAATATGTAAAACCACTAAAGAAAAGGATGAAGAATAAATGATTGTAAGTTATCAAAAATTCAAACAGAAATATGGTCTGCTCGACGAGGCGTGCCGTCAGTGGTGCGCCTTTGCCGCGTCAGACAGAAGCCGGATGGACGGTACCGGTTTCGGAGAATTCTATGAGAAGCTCTCCCTTGAAAGGTATAAGGAATACCGTCAGAATTCCAATACGTTTAGCATCACTGACAAGAGCGGTACAGTTGTTCTTCCGCTTTCCATCGCTGAATCCAATCAGCTGGAAGAGCTTGTCGCTAACGCCCTGTGCGGTTACACCGATAAGGCAACCGAGGATGTGCTGTTGGGATTGGAAATCAAATTCGCTGTAGTCAACGGCGAAACGGCTATGGAAGGGATGAGCTTGTAGTGGGATTTCTCTGGTTTTTCTTGGGAATGATGGTTGGCGGCTGCGTCTCTACTTTTATGATGTGCTGCCTGTCCATTCACCGGGTAAATAAATATGAAGCGGAGATTCGCAGGCTCCGCAACATGGTCGAAAGACTGAATAAAAGCTAACTGCCAAAAATAAAGGGTATCAATCGCACCCCGCGGCGAATGATACCGTCCTAGTTGTCGCGGGGAGTTGATACCCTCGGAAACGAGGGATCTAAATCAGAACACCGGTATCACGTGTAGGAAATAAAACTTCAATCCTACATATCATCTATAATCTGTTTCCACTTCATTACGGCAGATTCATAGATGTTTTCGGCGGTTCGGGCAGTGTGTTGCTCGGCAAGCCGACAATTGACGCCTTTGAGGTATATAACGATTTTGACCGCAATTTGGTGAATCTCTTTCGCTGCATGAAAGTCAGACCAATGGCGGTCATCCGCGAGCTTGGTTTTTGCAATCTCAATTCCAGAGATGATTTTGATGTTATAAGAAAATTCTTTGAGCATGAAATCTTTAGCGATGAATATCTTGCCGAGGAATTGGAACTGACCGAAATCATGCTGCCGCCCGCACAGGCAAAAGAACTCAAAGAGTTACGCCTTCGCATCGAGCAAGATTACGATGTTCGCAAAGCGGCGATGTATTTGAAATTACAGCGTTACAGTTATTCAAGCAGCGGTAAATCATTTGCTTCACAACCCTTTGACATTCGCAAGTTGTTTTCACTGATACAGCAGCTTGAGAGCCGCATGGCGAATGTCATTGTGGAGAATCAGGATTTTGAAAGGCTTATTCGACATTATGATCGTGAAGATGCCCTCTTCTATCTTGATCCACCATACTTCTCCACTGAGGATATGTATCCCGGCGGATTCGGAATGGACGACCACAAGCGATTGCGGGATTTGTTGCGTAACATCAAAGGCAGATTCCTGTTGTCATATAACGATTGTCCGGAGATTCGGGAATTGTACAAGGATTTTGAAATCTTTGATTTTACCCGTACTCATTCAATGGCGCAACGATATGAGGCAGGAAAAGAATTTAAGGAATTGCTTATCGCAAATTATGACTTTTATGAGCGCATCAAAAACCGTCCGCAACAGTTGACGCTTTTTGACGACGCCGGGAAGTTTGACTATTACACTAAAATTTTGAAGGAGAGTAAAATTTAATGAAAATCATTGCATTAACCCCACAGCCGAATGTATTTATTACAGTACCCATCGAAACACTTGTTGAGGCAGGCATCGCCCCGACCGACGTCATCGAAATCTACGCAGAGGATGACAAGGTCATCATTCAAAAGGTAGAGCCGGAAGACGCCGAGAGCTTTGTCTGCGACGAGGACTGCGTAAACTGTCCGTTTCAAATTGTAGACTGCGCTCATGAAAAAGCAGCATAAGGAAGGAGAAAAACAATGACAGGAGATATCATTTACAGATTTTTAGGAAAGAAAGGCACTATCACAATCCCTTATGCCATCAGGGAAAGCCTGGATTTACAGCGCGGCGATATTCTCTCTTTTGAGGAACTTGACGATGACAGGATCCTCATCAGCAGAGAGAGCCTTTGCTGCTGCATCGAGAGAACACCGATTGAGGGAAAGAAGAAAAATCTTCTTGATTTTCTCAACAGCCTGACACCCGAGCAGAAAGCGGCAGCGCTTGTCCATCTTTCTATGCAGGTGAGCGAAAATGTCAAGGTTTAAACCACTCTACCGCTATACACTTCAGAACGCCAACGAGTTTGACGAGGTAGAACAGTGGCGTGAGAGTCATCGCGAAAACTGCAAATGCGCCAACGATATCACCGATACCATCAACAGTCATTATCACGACAACACCCTTGACGATTGCGTTCAGCCGATGATTGAAAAATACGGTTTTGACCGTGTCAATTGGGTGATCGCCAACACCATCCGCGAGGGCATTCAGGATGGAAGGTATTCCGATGAAAACAAGAAGTGGGCAGCTGGTTTTGATGTGTTGAGCAGCGACCAAAACTGGCATTTCTGTGTGACAGCTCACCCCGGTTTAGTAGATATCTTTGCTAATCAGTTGAGAGCAGCTTGGAACGAGCTGGGTTTGTTTGACAGAGCTTCCGTAACCGAGGAAACGGATTACGAAGGGCAGTTGCTGATTCTCAAGCCGACGGTTCTCGCGGACGATTACAGAAAACCCGATTTTCAGCTTTTTTATGCCACAAACGGTTTCGGTTGCAATCCAAAAAAAATCGGCGCAAGGGTATTCGGTTTCTTTTTAAAGGATGACGAATTTACATCCTTCCGTCGCAATGATTTTTACGGCGTGGCAAACGACGCAGCATTGCCTGAGTGGGCGCTTGACAAGCTTAATGACATCAGAGAAAAGCTCTCGATAGATGAAACGGAGGTGATTCAATCATGAGAGTGAAAATCTATCAGATAAACAGCGACAGAGACCGCCATTTGATAAAGTTCCTTGGATTAGAGAGCATGAAGAAATCTATGGGTATAGATTCCGTCGATTCTTCGCTTTACGACGAGGTTTTCAACGCGGAACTTGATACCGACAATCTCGAAGAAATCTTTGCTCGTTTCAACACGGAAAAGCATCCGCTCCACAGGGGACATGCTTTGTCGGTTTCCGATGTGGTGGTTATGGAAAACGGCGCGTTTTTCTGCGAATCTGTTGGTTTTCAGCAAATTGACTTTGATGAATCGCAGACGCAGAAGCCAGAAAATCTTATTCGTGTTCTCTACGTTGAACCCGGCAAGGCACCGTATGAAGCAGAAATCGGCAACGACCTTCGCAGTATGCAGCGCGCAGTCGGCGACGGACTCATTGAACCCATTTATATGGATGATGACTGTGTGCTGGTCGGCAACGAAGAAAGCAAGCTCAGAGGAATGCAGGGCAACCGTCACCTTGACGGCGGCGGTATCATTGCCGGTCCGTTCTTTATCTGCGGCGACACAGGAGAAGACTTCCGTTCTTTAACGGACGAGGAAGTCAACAAGTATATGGAAAAATACGCTGAACCCGAGGATATTTCCGATGATGAAACGCAGTCGGACGTTGGGTTCATTCTTTATGGATTTTAAGAAGGGGAGATCATCATGGCACAAACATACAGAAATAGTAATCAGAGGAATAATCAGAATCAGCAGACACGGAAGCAGAGCACACCGTCTATTCGTGCGAAGATCGACCGCCTCGTAGACTCCGACGGCAACACCAGAGCCTACGCCAGCGTGAATGTTGCAGGTGCGGTAGCTATTCACGGTATCCGCGTGATGGATTCACGCAAGGGCTTGTTCGTATCCATGCCGAACCGATCCTACAAGGACAGCAACGGAAACACCCAGTACAGCGACATTGCCCACGCGGTTACAAAAGAGGTGCGTGAAGCTATCAACAAGCAGGTGCTTGACGCCTATAATCAGGCGTTGGAAGAAAGCCAAAACGACGGTTTTACCGAAATTGAGGACGACGACCTGCCGTTTGATGAGGATGAGGACGGCAGTATGGGCTTTGCCCCGTCTATGTAAAAAAGTTTCCGATTCTGTCTGGACTTCTCAAAACAGGGAAGATATAATGCTCGTTGAAAGGGGATGACGTATGAAAAAGTTAGCAGTCATCTTAGCCATCTTAATGGCAGCAAGCAGTCTCAGCGCCTGTTCGCAGGCAGAAATCATCACGGAAACCACTTCCGTTACATCCGTCGCCACACCATCTGAAATTCAGGAAAAACGTGCAAAATCCGAAAGCTCCTCAGAAACAGAAAGCACCGAAAAATCGCCCGTGTCGGCTTTTCAGGAGCACTCGGAAACGTACCCGACTACGCCGAATAAAACGGAAGTCGGGCAAACGTCGCCGCAACAAAGCCGCGTTTCCGAGAACGGTAAGCCGGAAAACACAAGTGCAAAATCAGGAAACACTCCCGATCCAACGGTTACATCTAAGCAAAGCAATTCACCCTCGCAAAGCAGCACCGCTAAACAGAGCAGTGAACCCAAGCAGAGTACGACATCAACTCCGTCAGAGAAAAAACAAGTCAAGCCTGCGCCAAAGCCGGCAGAAGCACCAAAGCCGACACAATCACCTGAACCACAGCCGAAGCCGACAGAGCCTCCGACAGAAAAGGAAGAAGTCGATTATCATCAGGTTGTCAGTAACCTGATCGCTTACGGTCAGCAGATCGGAATGATTTATAACGGTTCACTTGGCATCGGCAATGCAGGATGGTTTCCGCCGACAGATGTCAGCAATTATACTGATACAGACAGCGCTACTGCAGCCTGCTACGGCGACGTTGATTACGTCCCGTACTACTATGCAGGCTTGGGCGCAGAACCGTCCGATATTATGTTTAATGTGATCGCGAGCGGCAGTCAAATATATGTAGTATACGGATAATAGAACATGATCCCCGAATCAGCAATGGTTCGGGGATTTTAGATTGGAGATGAAAAAATGTATATTTCAGCACATATCAGCTATAACGGAAAATCTGCCGAGATAGATTTTCCCATCAGCGATGAAATGCTAAATGAGATTCTCGAAGAGTCGGGAATGTCAACTGATACGACAGGAGCGTTCTTCGTTGAGGATATCCACTATCCGTCGGAGCTTTCATGTTTGGATGCCAAAATCATCAATCTCGATTAACTGAACTTCCTTGCAAAGCGGCTCGACTCTTTCACAGATGATGAACTGGAACAGTTTTATGTAGCGGCAGAACACGAAAATCTCAAAACACTTAAAGAGCTGATAAATCTTACATATAACCTTGACAAGTTTACAGTCATTAAGGATGTAAGTGATATGGCGAAGGTAGGCAGAGCTTATACGCTCAATACCGAAGGATGTGTTCCTGCCGATTCAAGATACGACGCAAAATATGCGGAAATCGGCAGACAGCTTCTCGGATCAGGTCGCGGAATATTTACCGAACACGGTCTGCTGTTCGTAGAAAGCAAACCGATGGATGAAGTCTATGACGGACGGGTACTTCCCGGTTTTGCATACAAGGATTTTATCGTTAATGTTGACCTCACCTACAAAGGCAGATACGAGAGTCTGTTCCTGCCCGAATCAAGGCTTGCCATAGACAAAGCCGTCCGCAGGCTCGGCGCTGAAACCATTGAGGACTGTGATTGCACATACGAATATGAGAATCCAAACTACGGAAGATTTGCCGTGAAGTTCGAGGATATTCTTGAAAACGAAGGTATTGAAGGGCTGAACGCGCTTGCGTATCAATTCTACACTTACGATATAGACACCCGGAAGCTCGACGCTGCTATCGAAATGACGGGCGTGACCTCATCTAAGAACATCATCACCCTGATAGAACATCTTGATGATTTAGAGCTGATACCGGATATCGACCGGAACGATTTCGCAGGTGTCGGACGCTATTATCTCGATCAATCCAATGACCTTGAAATCTCACCGGATTTAGAGGATTTCTTCAACTATGAAGAATTCGGCGAGTACATTGCCGAAGAATATTCAGGTCAATTTACTTCATGCGGCTTCTTATATTACGATGGCAATGACAGCATGAGTGAAATTGTAAACGCGCTTGATGATGAGGGCAGCGCCATGACGATGGGAGGTATGTGATATGACCGATGATCGCAGAGAAGGATTGCTGAAAAGCGCGCTATTCTGGATTACTTCACACGTTCACGACGATGAGGAAATATACCGTTCACTTCACGATGGTATCGGAATGACCGACTTTGAAATCGTAGAATGCGGCATTGATTATCTATGCGAGCATTTTACAGACAGACCAAATAAGACCTTGCTCTTTTCAAAGGTAATTCTTACCGCCGATAACGGTTCAACAGATGAGTTTTTCTGCAGTGGTATCGTAAACTGCGAGGAAGATTTAGAGAATAACGATCTCTACAATGAGTTCCTTGAAGATAACCTCGACGCAGAGAGAATCGAGGTGGCGTCAAAAGCATACTCATTCGGTGAAGGAGAGTCGGAAAATGCGAGTGATGAGGAACTTGTGTATTTCGCAGCCAGAGGTGAGGAATTCCTTGACAGTAATGAAGTGGACGAGATAGGATTCTTCAATTTTATTATCCTTACCGACAACGAAGATTTCGCTATGGAGGATTTGTTATGAGCGTGATGTTTTCAAAGGTCAAACTAATCGCCGACAACGGAAACACCGCCGTTCTCCTCTGCTCCGGTTGTCCCCGTGACAATTACGATTTGGAGGATTGGATGATTTATCAGAAATTCATGTCGGACAATCTCTATTGCAAATCAGTTAACGCCGAGGTTGAAACATACCTTTACGGTGATGGTGAGGTCTTTGCCGCCAATGAATATGAGGTCGCAGCCTTCACCGGCAGAGGTGAAAAGTTTCTCCATCATCCCGACGTCCACTTGCAGAGTATGTCGTCATTTACCATCTATCCGCTCTTTGCGTCCTTATAAATTGTGATGGACAGGTTGAGTTAAATATGATATGATGTGACTAAGATAAATCGGGATTGTGCGCCCAGACGAAGGGCGGATAGTCTAGCAGGTGAGAAGCCTGCACGGAA
>CAMVTS010000032.1 GCA_947170465.1 uncultured Clostridia bacterium | reverse complement strand
AAAGCGATAAAAAGTGAATATAATTTCAAAATGATATTGATAAATTTTGCAGAATAAGTTATTATATTTTTAGATAATAACATCAATTATCCATATCAAGGAGGAAGCTTATGCAAAATTTTGTTGAGCGTTTTGTGCAGGTGGCAGCCGAACACCCCGACAAAACAGCGCTGGTGTTTCAGGAGCAGGCAATGACCTACTCACAGCTGGAACGCCTGAGCGCGAAAATCGCGTCACGGCTTTTAAGACGCGGCGCAAAGCCGGAAAAAATTTATCCGATTATTTTGGAGCGCGGGCTTTACTATATCGCGTCCATGCTCGGCGTGCTTCGCGCGGGAGCGGCTTATTCTCCGCTTTCCACCGAATACCCCAAGGACAGAGTGGCGTACATTATCAAGGACAGCGGCGCTGATTTTGCCGTTGACGAGGCGTTTTTGGAAGGAATTGAAAGCGAAAAAATCCTCTCCGAGTTCCCCGAAATTCACATGGAGGACGCGGCGCTCGCGATTTACACCTCTGGCTCCACGGGAAATCCCAAGGGCATTGTGCACGACCATCTCTCCTACACCTGCGCGATTGTGCGGCAGCTTGAAATCGCGGCGGGCTTTGACGACGTTGATCTGAGCGTCACGCCCTTTAACTTTGCGATTTCCACCCACGATATTCTTACGCCGCTGTGGGCAGGCGCCGAGATTCATATTCTCACCGAAGCCCAGCGCAAGGATATTTTATTCATTGACGAATACATTGACAAGCACCACATCACCGCGTCAGTCATCAGCCCGCAGCTTTTAAAGCAGCTTCCCGTGAGAGAAAGCAGCTTAAAGCT
Organism: uncultured Clostridia bacterium; assembly: GCA_947170465.1. Classification (GTDB taxonomy): domain Bacteria; phylum Bacillota; class Clostridia; order Oscillospirales; family Acutalibacteraceae; genus Ruminococcoides. The sequence continues at coordinate 30,098 of CAMVTS010000032.1, read as the reverse complement.
GATTAACAGCGGCGGCGAGCGCATCAGCGGCATTTACAGCCCCTATGCGCGCATTAAAAACGCCTACGGACTCAGCGAGGTGCTGAGCATTGCCATGACCTTTGAACTTGACAAGGCTTACGACAACACGCCGATCGGCAGACCGCTTTCCGGCTTCAAGGCGTATTTGCTCGACGAAAACGGCAAACAGGTTCCCGACGGCGAGGAAGGCGAACTCTGTCTTGCGGGCACCATGGCGAGAGGCTACATCAACCTTCCCGAACTGACCGCCGAGGTGTTCACCGAAAATCCCTATTCCGAAAACGAGTGGGACAAGCGCATGCTCCACACCAAGGACATCTGCAAAAAGCTGCCCGACGGCAACATTGTCTACGTCAACCGCAAGGACTGGATGGTGAAAATCAACGGTCAGCGCGTGGAGATGGGCGAGGTTGAGGTGCAGCTCGGCAAAATTGCGGGCATTAAAACCGCTGTTGTCAAGGCGTTTACCGACGACAACGGACAAACCTACATCGCCGGCTATTTTACCGCGAACGAAAAACTCAGCGACACCGCTATCCGCAAATCGCTGCTGGCAAAATTCCCGCCCTACATGGTTCCGCGCTTTTTGGTGCAGATTGAGGAATTTCCGCTCACGCCGAACGGCAAGCTTGACCGCAAGGCGCTTAGAGAGCCGAGTGCCGAGGACTTCAAGAGCGAATATGTCGCGCCCGAAACCGACAGAGAAAAGCAGGTTTGCGCGGCGTTTGAAAAGCTGCTCAAAATTGAAAAGGTCGGCGTAAACGACGACTTCTTCGCGCTCGGCGGCGATTCGATTAAGGTTGTCATGCTGCAAGAGGAGCTTGCGGACTTCCGCCTTTCTTCCGCGCGGATTTTCTCGCTGAGAACGCCCAAGGCGATTGCCGCAAGCGCTTCCGACGAGGACGGAATCGCCTTTGAATATATAGAAAAAACCGCCTATCCCATGACCGACGCCCAGCTTGGCATTTACCTTGCCAACATGCAGGAGCCGCAAAGCTTGGAATACAACAACCCCGCTTCGATGTTCTTCCCCGCCGGGATGAAGGCTGACCCCGAAAAGCTGGCTTCCGCCGTGAAGAAAACCGCCGCGCTCTATCCGTTTTTGAAGGTATGCGCGAGAGTGATTGACGGCGTTCCGTGCGTGTGCCCAGTAAAGGACATGGAACTGCGCGTGGATTTGGAATCCACTGAAGAAACCGACCCCGAAAAGCTCTGCGCGGACTTCGTCAAGCCCTTTGATTTTGAGAACGGTTCCTTGTTCCGCTTTAAGATTTTCATCACACCCAAGGGTCTTTACTTCTTTAACGACGTGCACCACCTGATTACCGACGGCACTTCTACCTCTGTATTCATCAACAATCTCGCAAGGATTTACGCGGGACTGTCGCCCGACGAGGAGGAAGTCAACGGCTTTATGCTCTCCGATTATGAGCAAAAGCAAAAGGAAAGCGCCCGCTTTGCCGCGTGCCGCGAATTCTACGGCAACATGCTCGCGGGTGTGGAGACCGACTCAAACCTCATTCCCGACCAAATTGACAATCCGCCCGAAAAGAAGGGCGCGCAGCTTGTGCTGAACCTGAAAGACTTTTTGGACGCTGCGGGCATTGCGGAAATCTGCAAGCAGAAAATAATTACCGAGAATTCGCTGTTTCTCGGCGCGTTTGCCTATGCGCTGGCAAAGCAGGGCGGTCAGGAGCAGGCGCTGTTCTGCACCGTTGAAAACGGCAGACACCTTCCCGAACTGCGCAACACCTACGGTATGCTGGTGCACACCCTGCCATTCTGCGTGGACATTGACGAAACGGCTCTTGTTTCCGATTATCTCTCCGCTGTGCAGGAGCGGCTGTTCGACTGTCTGAACCACGACCTTGTGTCCATTGTGCAGCTTGCGGGCGAGTACGAGGTCAATTCCGATATTATCTTTGTGTACCAGGGTGAAATGCTCAACGGCACCACGTTTGACGGCAGCTTTATCCCCTACCGCATTCACAAGAGCGGCGACGCGATGTCAAAGCTCTCGCTGGACGTGTTAAAGCGCGAGGACGACTACACGCTTTCGTTTGAATACCGCGCCGATTTGTATCTGCCCGAAACCATTGAAAACTTTGCGCGGCTTTACATCAACATTCTCAGCGGTATGCTGTCGCAGGAAGCGCTGCGCGAAATCACCTTCTGCACCGAGCGTGAAAAGGCGTTTTACCGCGCGGCGAACGACAACAGCCTTGTGTTTGACAGAACGCTCACAATGGTTGATTTGTTCCGCAAGCAGGCGGCGCTGCACCCTGAGCGAGCGGCAATCGGCTTTAAGGATAAAAAACTCACCTATGCCGAGCTTGACCGCTATTCCGAAAATCTTGCAAAGGTGCTCGCCTCCCACGGCGTGACCCGCGAGGTGCCGGTGGGCATTATGGTGAAGCGCAGCGAGCTGTTCCCGATTTGCACGCTTGCCGTATTAAAGGCAGGCGGCGGCTGTCAGCCGCTTGACAGCAACTATCCGCAGGACAGACTGATGTATATGCTGGAGGATTCCAAGGCGCCCGTTGTCATTGCCGACGACGAATTGGCTCCTGTCATTGAGGGCTACAGCGGGGTGATTCTCTCGGCAAACGAAATCTATGATTTGCCCGGAAATAACGAAATCACGCTCACGCCGCCCGCCGCGGATTCGCTCTTTGCGCTGATTTACACCTCCGGTTCCACCGGCAAGCCCAAGGGCTGCATGCTGGAGCACCGCAATCTCGTGAACTTCTGCCTTGCGTTCAACGAAAAATTCGGCGTGACCGAAAACGATCACTTTGCCGCTTACGGCGCGTTCGGCTTTGACGCTTCCATGCAGGATCTCTACCCCGCGCTCACAGCGGGCGCTTCGGTGTATATCGTGCCGGAGGAAACGCGGCTTGACTTGGTGGGGCTCAACGAATTTGTGCTCGGCAACCAAATCACCATGATGGACTGCACCACCCAGCTTGGACGGCAGTACATCACCGCCTATCCCGACAGCCCCTATATGCGCACCTTCACCGTCGGCGGTGAAAAGCTGGTGCCGTGCACACCGCCGCATTTCAGCTTTGTGAACACCTACGGTCCGACGGAATGTACGATTTACGTCACCGATTACGAAATTGACAAGGAATACGCCTCGGTGCCGATCGGCAAATCCTTCGGCAACTGCGACATATATATTGTGGACAAGCAAAACCGCCTGCTGCCTGCGGGCGCTGTGGGCGAGCTTGTCATCTGCGGCTATCCCGTGACCCGCGGCTATTTGAACCGCCCCGATTTGACGGAAGAAAAGTTTATCCCGAACCCCTTCTTTGACATGGAGGGCTACGAGAGAATGTACCTCACCGGCGACGTGTGCCGCTATCTGCCCGACGGCAACATTCAGTTTGTCGGCAGACGCGACGAGCAGGTGAAGATTCGCGGCTTCCGCATTGAGCTCACCGAAATTGAGCGCCGTATCCGCGAATTTGAGGGTATCAGCGACGCGAGCGTTATCGCCAAGGATTTGCCCGGCGGCGGCAAGGCGGTGGTCGCCTATGTGGTGTCTGACAAGCAGGTTGACGTGCCTGCGCTCAACAGCTTTATCTCGGACGAGCTGCCGAAATACATGGTGCCGTCCGTCACCATGCAGATTGACAAAATCCCGCTCAACCCGAACGGCAAGGTGGACAAGCGCAAGCTGCCGGAGCCTTCCTTCCAAAGTGATGAAAGCGGCGAGGGCGCGCGTTCGCTGAACATGCTGGAGGAGCAGCTTTGCGCGATGGTGAGCGAGATTACAGGCTTTAAGAGCCGCAGCGTGACCGACAGCCTTGTGACCCTCGGCTTAACCTCACTGACAACGATTATGTTCTCCGCCAAGCTGTTTGAGCGCTTCGGACTCAAAACGGGCGTGACCGAACTGATGGACGACGACTGCACGCTGCTGACAGTGGAAAATCAGATTATCGAGCACCTGCTCAGCGGCAAGATTACCGATAAAACCGAAAGCGCCGCCGCGGAAATCAACAACATTCCGCTCTGCGCCGAACAGCTGGGCGTTTACTATGACAGCATGAAGCGCCCCGACGCACTGATTTATAACATTCCGATGAAATACACGCTGTCAAAGCGCGTGGATATTGACAGGCTCAAAAAGGCGCTGGAACAGATTATCGAAGCGAACCCGGTGCTGACCTCGGTGATTGTCCTTGAGGGCAAGGAAATTGTGCAGCGGCAGATGGATTCACCCGACGTTGAAATTCCCGTGCTCACCATGAGTGCCGCCGACGCTGCCGCCGAGGAAGCGGAGTTTGTCAAGCCGTTTAACCTCTCCCGCGGTCCGCTGTTCCGCTGTGAGATTATCAGCACCGAAAAGAACGTGCTGCTGCTCTTTGACGCGCACCATATCATCTTTGACGGACTTTCGCTTTCCGCCCTGCTCAAAAAGCTCTGCGAGGTTTACGAAAACAACGCCGACCCCAAGGCGGGCGAGTCCTATTACAGCTACATTGCAGAGGAAAGACAGCTTGAAGAAAGCGAACAGGGCAGGCAGTCGCTCGGCTATTACCAAGCGCTGTTTGCGGACTTTGAAAACGCCTCCGACATCAGCGGCGACCTCAGCGGAAACGCCGAGGACGGCGAGTTGGGCGAAGCGCGCGTGACGCTCGACGAAGCAGCCGTCAACGCCTTCTGCCGCGACCGTTCCGCAACGCCTGCCGCGCTGTTCTTAGCCGCCACGGAATACGCCGTGAGCCGCTGCACCGCCGACAGGAATGTGTATATCTCCATGATTTCCGGCGGCAGAGAGGACATCCGCTATCTGGATTCCTTCGGCATGTTCGTCAAGAGCCTGCCGCTGCACGGCGTGATTGACACCGAGCGAACCGCCGCTGAATTTGTGAAGGACACTGCCGCCGCCATGCGCGACGCGCAGAAAAACAGCGCCTATCCGTTCATCAAGCTGTTGGACAAATACGGCTTTACCGCCAAAATCAACTACGCCTGCCAGCTTGGCGTTGACGGCGCAGAGGTTTTGGAGGGCGAGCCTGTCATTGAAAGCGTCATCACCAATCCGCTGCCGAAGTTTAACCTTTCCGTTCACATTGAGGACGGCGAGAGCGGCAAGATTTCGGTGAATGTGCAGTACAACACCGCGCTCTACAGTGAAAAACTCGCGCTGATGATTGCCTCTGCCATTGCCGAAAGCGCGAAGTCCATCATCAGCAACGCCGACGGAAAGCTCTGCAAGCTGAGTATGCTGACCGAAGCCGATAAAGAAAAGCTGAAAGCGTTTGAACGCGGCGAAGCGGCGGAAAATGAGATTCAGCTGTATCACAAGCTGTTTGAAGCGCAGGCGCTTGAAAATCCCGAAAAGACCGCGCTTATCGCCTGCGACGGCGCCTTTACCTACGCGGAGATGGACAGACTGTGCAACCGCATTGCCAACGCTTTAATTGAAAAGGGCGTGCAAAGGGGCGACAGAGTGGCGTTCCTGCTGCCGCGCACCAGCCGCCAAATGCTGGCGATTTACGCGATTTTGAAAACAGGCGCGGCGTATATCCCCTGCGACCCCGAATATCCCGACGAGCGAATCCGCTACATTCTTGAAAACAGCGAAGCGCGGTTTATTCTCACCGACCGCAGCCGCGGCTTTGACAATGAGATCATCATTGAAGATTTGCTCGAAAACACGAATGACAGCAATCCTAATGTCGCCGTTTCTCCCGACGACACGGCATATTTGATTTACACCTCCGGCTCCACCGGCAGACCGAAGGGCGTTGTCATCCGTCACGCGGGCATTGCGAATTACCTTGTTCCCCACCCTGAAAACGCGCACATTCACGCGCTGAAAGCCGACGGCAATGTGTACGTTTCAGTAACTACCGTATCCTTTGACATGTCCTTAAAGGAAACCGCCGCGTCGCTGTGCAACGGCTTGACGCTGGTGCTTGCAAGCGAGGACGAAACCAAAAACCCCGTGAAGCTGTGCGAGCTGATGGAGCGCGTCGGCTGCGACGTGATCAACGCCACACCCTCACGCATTGAGCAGTACATGATGCTCGACCGCTTCAAGGCGGCGCTGGCGAAATGCCGCATAATCATGTGCGGCGGCGAGAAATACTCTCCCAAGCTGCTTGACAATCTGAAAAAGGTGACGCCGGCGCGGATTTTCAACACCTACGGTCCCACCGAAATCACCGTTTCCTGCAACGCAAAGGAGCTGACGAATTCCGACATGGTCTGCGTCGGCAAGCCGCTGCTCAATGTCAGCGAATACATTGTTGACGCTGACGGCAACCTTCTGCCCGTTGGCATGACAGGCGAACTGTATGTCGGCGGCGCGGGCGTTGCAAAGGGTTACTTAAACAATCCCGAACTCACCGAAAAAAGCTTTGCCGATTACAACGGCGAGCGGATTTACAAAACAGGCGACTACGCCCGCTGGACAGAAGGCGGCGACGTGGTGATTCTCGGCAGAAGTGACAACCAGGTGAAGCTGCGCGGTCTGCGCATTGAACTGGGCGAGGTCGAGCGCGCGATTCTCTCCTGCGACGGCGTAAACCAGGCAGTGGCGCTGATTCGTCAGCTTAACGGCGTTGACTCCCTCTGCGCATGGTACAGCGCCGGCCAATCGGTTGATGAAGCATTGGTGCGCGAGCACATTGCCAAGCGCCTGACCGCTTATATGGTTCCGTCGGCGCTCATGCGGCTGGACGAAATGCCCCAGACTCCCAACGGCAAAACCGACGTCAAAAACCTGCCGCAGCCGGTGATGAACACCGAAGCCGAATACAGCGAGCCTGTTACAAGAGAGGAAAAAATCCTCTGCGATATTTTTGCGAATGTGCTTTCTCTTGAAAAGGTCAGCGCAAAATCAAGCTTCTTTGACCTCGGCGGCACCTCGCTGACCGTCACGGGCGTACTGGTGGAAGCCAACGAGCAGGGGCTTGAAATCTCCTACGGCGACATCTTCGCGCTCAAAACGCCGCGTGCCATTGCCGCCAAATGCACCGAAAAGGGCGAATTCTCCGACGGCTTGGGCGATTATGACTATTCGGTATTTGACAATATCCTGCGGCAAAACACCCTTTCCGCTCTCAATGAGGGCAAGCACCGCGTCGGCGACCTGCTCCTCACGGGCGCAACGGGCTTCCTCGGAATTCACGTGCTCAAATACTACCTCGACAACTACAGCGGTCACGTGTACTGCCTGCTGCGCGGCTCGCGGAATTCAAGCGCCGAGCAGCGGCTCAGAGGTCAGCTTTACTATTACTTTGAAGATAATTTTGAACAGCACTTTGAAAACAGAATCACCGTTGTTGAGGGCAGCGTGACCGACACGGCATGGTTTGAAGCCCTCAAAAACGCGCACATTGACACCGTGATTAACTGCGCCGCGCTGGTGAAGCACTTCTCCGAAACCGACGACATTGAGCGCGTCAACGCGGGCGGCGTGAAGAACCTGATTGAATTCTGCAAACAGCATAACAGCATGATTGTGCAGGTGTCCACCGGCAGCGTGGCGGGCGACAGAGTGAACGGCTACCCCGCGGCGGACGTTCCCTTTACCGAGCAGACCCTCTACTTCGGTCAGACGATTGACAATCAGTATGTGCACAGCAAGTTCTTGGCGGAGCGCTATGTGCTTGAAGCGATCAACGAGGGCGTACCGGGCAAGATTATGCGCGTCGGCAACCTTGCGGCACGCTCCACCGACGGCGAATTCCAGATTAATTTTGTCACCAACGGCTTTATGGGCAGACTCCGCGCGTATCTTGTCATTGGCGCTTATCCCTACAGCATGATGAATTATCCGGTGGAAATGGCGCCGATTGACGAAACCGCCGAGGCGATTGTGCGGCTGTGTGCAACGGACGAAAAATGCTGCATTTTCCATCCGTTCAACAACCATTACGTGCCGCTGGGCGACGTGATTCTGCAAATGCGCAAGATGGGCATGGACATCAAGCTGGTCGAGGACGACGAGTTTATGAAAATGCTGCAAAAGGCGCAGGAAAGCCCCGAAAAATCCGCAAAGCTCACCACGCTGCTCGCCTACGACAACAAGGACAGCACAAAGGTGGTTGAGATGATTCCCGCCGACAACGAGTTCACCACACAGGCGCTCTACCGCCTTGGCTTCAGCTGGTCAATGACCTCGCGCGACTACATGAACAGCTTCTTGACCGCGCTTGACGGCTTGGGCTTCTTTGACACAGAGGAGGAATTGGCATGACCTATGAACGAACCGGGGCGCTGCTCGGCAAAAAATTCCGGGAATACCTGTTCCCCACCATCATCAGCAACATGTCGATTTTGCTCGCGTCCTTCGTGGACGGCATTATCGTGTCAAAGCTGATTAACGACGACGCGTTTTCCGCGGTCAACCTTGCCGAGCCGGTGGTGCTCTTTATGCAGGCGCTGTTCTTCCTGTTCGGTATCGGCGGCGCGATTTGCATTTCGATTGCAAAGGGGCAGCGCGACGAGCACAAGGCAAACGCGGTGTTTACGCTTTCGTTTATCGCGTCCGTTGCGGTTTCCGTCATTGTAACGGTTGCGGGAATTTTGCTGATTGACCCGATTACCCGCCTGCTGTGCAGCAACAGCATGCTGTATGATTATGTGCGCAATTATGCGCTGTTCAATATTTACGGCGCGGTGTTTATGATTGTCGTGCCGTATCTGGTGTTCATCATTCGCACCGACGGTATGCCGAAGCTCTCGGCAAATATCCTGCTGGTGTCCAACGTGGTGAATCTCGTGATGGATTTGGTGTATATGGGCGTGTTCAAAATGGACACGTCCGGCGCCGCGCTTGCAACCGTCACAGGCTATGTCGTGGGCTTTGGCATGGAGCTTTACTATCTCCTGTTCTTCAAAAAGCGCACGCTGCGGTTCATCAAGCTGAAAAAGGCAGATTTGAAATATCTGGGAGAGCTGTCCACCGGCGGCATTGCCTCGGTTGTCAACACGGTTTTGCTGTTTGTCAAGGCGATTTTGCTCAACAAAATCGTGCTCGGCACAACAGGCGCGGACGGCATGGCGGTGTTCTCGGTGTGCAACTTCACCGTCACCTTTATTTCCATGTTCGTCACCGGCGGCAGCGACACCATGACCCCGATTGTCGGCTTGCTCTACGGCGAGCGCGACTACAAGGGAATCGACATTGTGCTGCGCAAAACCTTTGTGTTTGTCGGCGCTTCGTGCGCGGTGATTATCGCGGCGATTATGGTGTTTCCGCAGCTGTTATTGCAGCTTTTCTCGGTCACAAGCCCTGCGCGTGTGGCGCTGGGAGTGCCCGCCGTGCAGATTTTCTCGCTGAGCTTAATCGGCATGGGCGTGTGCTATGTGATGATGAACTATTTGCAGGCGACCAAGCAAAAGGCGGTTTCCGTTGCGATTACGTTTTTGCGCGGACTGATTATCACCGTTCCGCTCGCCTATCTGCTGGCAACCCTGCTCGGGCTCAACGGCGTAAGCCTCGCCTTTGTCTTGTCTGAGGCGCTCACCGCGGCGCTGGCGTTCCTGATTTGCTTTGTGATTTTCCGCGTAAAGAAGGACAAATACAGCGGAATTCTGCTGCATGAGCGGCAGAGCGAAAACAGCGCGCTGTTTGACGCGAGTTTGCAGCCCGAAGCGCAGCAGGCGGCGGGCATTGCCGACAGCATTATCGCCTTTTGCAACAAGAACGGCGTAAAGGGAAAAGCCGCCGGTTACGCGGGCGTACTGGCGGAGGAAATGGTGGAGCATATCCGCTGTTTTAACCAAAACAAAAAGCAGCCGCAGATTGACTTGATTTGCCGCGTGACGAAGCAGGAAGTGATTCTCTCGGTGCGCGACAACGGCGAAGCGTTTGACGCCGCCACGGTTGACGAGGACGGCGAATTTACCAATCTGAAAGTCATTCATTCCCTCGCTGACAGCACCGCCTACACCCGCGCGCTGGGACTGAACAACATGCTGATAACCATAAGGAGGACACCATGCTGAAATTTTATTGCTACAGCTTTACCGCTGACAAAACCACCCCGCAGATAATCGCGGACATCAACACCCTCTGCGAGCGCACCGCGCAGTTTGAGAGAGAAGAAGAAATCATGCTCTTTGTCTTTATTCCGGCGGTATCGCTTGAAGCGGTCTGCGCGGCGTTTCCCGACAGAAAGCTTGTCAAAATTTCCTCGCAGAGCTTTTCCGCAAAGCCCGTCACCGACGCGCTCAGCCCCGAAAAGCTGAAAGCCGTCGGCGCGGACATGGCGATTGCCGGACTTGCCGACAGGCGCTATCTGCTCGGTGAAGCCGACAGCGACATCCGCGACAATCTGGAAGTGATTCTCAACCTCGGCTTCAAGTCCATGCTGTGTGTGGGCGAAACGGTTGAAGCCGCCGGAAACGGCACGGCGAAGGAAATCATCACCAAGCAGATTAAAACCGGCTTTTCCAAGATTCCCTATGAAGCCCACTACAGAATCGGCACGGTGTACCGTCCGCTGTGGGATTTTGACGGCAGCTTTTCGCCTGACGAAAGCTACACGCTCGGCATGATTGAAACGATTAAAGCGGCGGTGAAGGAAACGCTGCCGGGCTTTCCGATTGAAATGCCGCTGTTCTTCGGCGGTATGCTCTCTGCGGAAAAACTCAAGGAATACTTTGACAACGGCGTGATTGACGGCGTTTTCTGGGACAGCAAGGCGATTTCCGCAGAGGATTTCGCGGATTTGATTAACACAATCGGTTAAGAAAGGAAAATCACCATGAATATTACAAAACAAAAAGAAGCAGACAAGCTGATTCTCTCGCTCGACGGCAAGCTCGACACCCTCACCGCGCCGCAGCTTGACGCGGCGTTAAAGGAAGCGTTTGAGGAATGTGACAGCGTGGAAGTGAATCTGGAAAGCCTTGCGTATGTGTCGTCTGCGGGACTGCGCGTGCTCCACGCCACCCACAAGCGCGTCAAGGGAAAAGGAAAACTCGTTATCAGCCACGCCAACGGAACGGTGCTCGACGTGTTTGAGTCCACCGGATTTTCAAGCTACCTGACGATTATCTGATGAAAATCCAAAAGCTATCAACGGTTTTCAGGAACAAGCTGCTCAAGGTTTCGGCAATTATCCTGCTGTGCGCGATTCTTCTGATTTTTATCGCGGTGAATGTAGTGGTGCGGCTTTCGACAACGCAAATGCTGAAATCGCAAATTCAGCAGATTACCGACGGCGTAAGCTACCATTCCGAAACGGTCTTTAACTCGCCCAACTTCTATCTCAGCACAAAGCCCGACAACATTAACCAAGAGATGCTGGAGCAGGAATTCAGCATGTTCCTTGCGACCAATTGGTATTATATTGACCAAAACGGCGAGGTTCTCTTTACCAACGACGAAACCATGCGCGAAAAAAACGCCTCCGCCGACCCGGAACTGGCGCAGTTCGCGGAATACTATACGGGCAATATCAGGGAGTTTAACAGCGTGCAGGTGATTTTGCCAAAGGATTTTCAGTCGCGCAATTGGAAAAAGCTTGTCATCTGCCGCTACGGTACCGACAGCTTTGTCGTCCTTAAATATGAGCCGGAGCAGTATTATCACATGCTCGACGACTTTGTGGATAGCATCTGCAACTTTGAGTCCGTTGGCACAGGCGGCAGCAACCTGATTCTCCGTCAGGACGGCAAGATTATCAGCCCGGAAAAGGGCGCGCGCGGCGAACTGCATTTTCAGACGGAATCCCTTGACGTCACAAACCTGCTTTCTCTTTCAAAGGACAAAGAGCTGTTTTTGCTGAAGCTCAACGGCACCGCCTTCTACGCCATGTACGCGCAGGCGGACGGCTACTATGTGGTTTCAATGATTCCCCGCGCAGAGGTTATCGGCAGCCTGACGGCGATTATGCTGATAACGGCGGTGATGGTTCTGCTGCTGCTTGCGGTGATTTTTATCCGCATTAACCACCTGACAAAGCGGCTGATTGTCAAAAATATCGAAACCGTCAACAACGGCTTGTCAGAGATTACGAGCGGCAACCTTGACACGGAAATTAACGTGCGCGACAATGTGGAGTTCAATCAGCTGTCCGACGGCATTAACGCCACTGTCAGTTCGCTAAAGGGCTATATTCAGAGAGAATCCGAGCGCTTTGAGCAGGAATTGGAGCTTGCGCGCTCAATTCAGAATTCGGCAATGCCGAACGTCTTTCCCCCGTTCCCCGAACGGCACGACATTGACATTTTTGCGAGCATGAAGCCCGCCAAGCAGGTCGGCGGCGACTTTTACGACTTCTTCTTCACCGACGACGCGCAGCTTGTCTTTTTGACGGCGGACGTGTCCGACAAGGGGATTCCGGCGGCAATGTTTATGATGAAGGCAAAAACCATCATCAAGTCGCTAGCGCAGTCGCGGCTGAGCATTGAAAACGTGATTTCCTCAGCCAACCGGATTCTCTGCGAGGACAACAGCGCCGACATGTTTGTCACCCTTTGGATTGGCATGCTCAACACCGAAACCGGCGAGCTTGCCTATATCAACGCGGGTCACTGCAAGCCGCTGCTCCGGCGTGCGGGCGGAGAATTTGACTATCTGCCCGGCAGAGCCGATTTTGTGGTGGCAAGCGAGGAGGACGCGCCCTATCACAGCAAAAGTCTGACGCTCAAACAGGGCGACGCGCTGTTTCTCTACACCGACGGCGTGACCGAAGCCGTCAACACGGACGACGCGCTCTTCGGCGAGGAAAAGCTGAAAAACGCGCTGAACGCGGAACGTGCCGAAACCGCCGGAGAAATCTGTGCGCGGGCAGTCGCAGAACTGAGCTCGTATGCGCAAAACGCCGCGCAGTCGGACGACATCACCATGCTTGCGGTGGTGTATCACGGCGGCGTTGTGCGGGAGAAAATCACTGTGGACGCGGAGCTTGCCAAGCTGGAGCCAGTTTTCGCCTTTATCGAAGCGCAGTTTACGCAGTGCGGCTTTGACAAGGACGCGGTGATGGAAATGGGCATTATCGCGGACGAAATTTGCAGCAATATCGTCTTTTACGCCTACCCCGAAGAAAAGGGCAAGCTGACGGTGCAGTTCACCTTTAACCCTGCGACGGAAGAAGCGGCGCTGGTGTTTATCGACAACGGCGTTCCGTTTAACCCGCTGAACGCGCCCGCTCCCAACCTCGACAATCCCGAGGAACGCAGGGAAGGCGGCTTGGGAATCTTCCTTGTCAGAAGGTACAGCGACCGTCTGCAATACGAATATACCAAAAAGCAAAACACGCTCAAAATCATCAAAAAGCGCAAGTAATGAAAACGGAAAAACAGGGCTTGGCTCACTCGCAAAGGAGTAAGAGCCAAGCCCTGCTGTTATTTATTTTCCGTTGTGAGGTTAATCGCGTAACCCCGCACAAAGAACCGTTTGTAAAATTATGCAGCCTGCACAATCATCTTGCCGCCGCATAGCCCGGAGAAGCGGGCAGACCGAGCAAGTCCATAATGTCCTCCACCTTGTCGCGGAGCGCCATTCTGTCAACGGGCTTGGAGGAAACCGGACAGTAGCCGAGCAGCCCGAACACGCCGGTTGGTAACAACCGAACCGAGGAGCTGAAAGCGTTCGTTTTCAAATTTCACCGATGCCTTTATCCGGTGGAAGCTGTTCAATATATCAACAACGCTGTCAGCAATGCCTACACCGAAAACCATGTGTCCTATCAAACGCTGGACAATGCTGAAAAGCTGCAGGCGAGCGTGATTATCTACAACGTCCACAGACACGAGGTGTGGTGCTTTGGCGACTGTCTTCTGCGCATTAACCAGCGCGACTACACAAATTATAAGGCGTTGGATGTTTTAATGTGCGATTTGCGGGCGTTTTGCGTTTATTATTTATTTGGTCGGCGTTGCGATTGTCACCTTATCTCCAATCGTGCACGGTGTCGCCGTGAAACCAATACAATATATAATTGACATACCGCTAAAAATGAGGTAAGATTATATAAAAGAATTGCTATAACCAACAATAAATTTTATAAAAGTAAGGAGGACACTATGGTAAAGATTATCGGCGGCATTATGCATGACTGTTATCCACTGACGCCGGCGCAGATGGTGCATATGTATACGCTCAAATTCAGCCCAACGCATGAAATCGTCAACATCGGCACGGGAACCTTTTTGCAGGCGGAACTGAACATTTCGGTTCTGCGTGAGGCGCTCAACCGCGCTATTGAGCGCAGTGAGTCTATGCGTCTGCGCATCTGGCGCGACCCGGAGACGGAGGAGCTTTGGCAGTATGTTGTGCCGTACAAAAACCAACATTTTGAGTACTATGATTTTTCGGCGCTCTCCGAGGAAAAGGCGCACGCGATTCTCGAACGCTGGACGTCCCAGCCGTTTGACACCTTCGGCGGCGAGCTGTCGCGCATTGTCATCGTCTCGATGCCAAACGGTTATAACGGCTACTATCTCAACGTGCACCATGCCTGCGCGGACTCAGGCTCCGTCATCACCTTTACCAAGGACGTGATGGACATCTACTGCCATCTGATGTACGACCTGCCGTATCCTGCGCCGCTGACCTCTTATATCGAGTCGGTCAAGAAGGATTTGGAGTACCCCAACAGCAAAAAAGCCAAGCGCGACGAAAAATACTGGCAGGAAAAGCTCCGTCAGCCCATGCCGCTGTTCACGGATTTTGCCGGCACCGAACGCCTGAATACATACCGTGAAACGACCGGCAGACCGGATGTTCGCTGGTGCACGCTGCCTTCGCCCGATGGCAGCGGCGGTACCATCACCTATGACCTCGACGTCGATTCCACCAATAAAATCATCGCCTTTGCCGAAGAACACGATATCCCGACGAGCGTCGTTATTCTTCACGCGATTCGGACGGTGCTGTCCAAGTTTAACGATAACGCGCAGGACGTCACCATCCGCAATTTCGTCAGCAGACGCTCCACCATTCTTCACAAAAAATGCGGCGGCGTGAGGATGCACTGCCTGCCGCTGCGCACCATTATCGACCCTGCCAACACGACGGTGCTCGAATCCATGGAAATCATCAAGCGTGAACAGCAGGAGATGTTCCTGCACGCCGATTATTCCACGCTGCGTTACTATCTCGCACAGCGTGAGGTGTACGGAATGGATATGGGCGCGGAGTTCCACAGCATCAGCTTCACGTATCAGCCCGCCACCCGAAAGAGCCTTGTCCCGTATCTGAAGGGAATCCCGTTCAGATGCCGCTGGTACAGCAGCGGAAAGCAGCCGCAGCCGTTCTATATCACGGCGATGCACCGTCCGGGCGACGGCGGACTGACCTTCTTCTTTGGCTATCAAAAGGCTTGCGCGACGCCGGAGCAGATTGAATTCCTTTACTACTTCACCGGCAGGGTGCTGTTCAGAAGTATTGAAAACCCCGACAAGACCGTTCAGGAAATTATTGACATGACCTAAGGAGGTATATCCCATGCTTGAAACTTTAAAATCATTAATCTGCACCTATGTTGACGCTGACGCGGCTTCCATTACACCGGAATCCCGTTTTGCCGACGATTTGGGCTTTAATTCCTATGACTTTATCTGTATGCTCGGCGACTGCGAGGATGAGTTTGACGTTGAAATCGACCAGGCTGTCGCGGCAAAGTGCAAGAACGTCGGCGAACTGATGACATACTTAGAGGGGCTTGGCTGATGGACAAGGTAACCACCCTCAAGGAGCTTGTCATTTCGGCTGACAGCCGCTTTGGCGACACGGTGTTTGTGCGCGAATATAAGAAGCGTCAGTTTGTTGACCACAGCTTCCGACAGTTCCGTGCGGATTGCGAAGCGATCGGCGCGTGGATTAACGCGCATTTTGCGGACAGCGTACACGCAGCGGTTATCGGTCTGACGAGCTATGAATATCTCACGGCTTGGTTCGGCGTGCAGTTCAGCGGCAATGTATCGGTACCGCTTGACAACGCCAACAGCGCCGAACGGATTGCGGATGAAATCGTCCGTTCCGATAGTGAAATCGTATTCTTTGACGACAACCACAAAAACGACATCGAGACCTTCAAAGCGCTTTGTCCTGCGGTCAAGTACTATATCCATATCCACAAGCCGTGCGAGGGCGCACTGTATCTCGGCGATATGCTGGCGGAATACATGGGCAAAACCGCCGCTGGCAATCCCGCGGAAAACGACCTTGCGGCAATTCTGTTTACCTCCGGCACCACCGGCAAGAGCAAGGGCGTCATGCTCAGTCACGGCAATCTGGTTGATAACGCCACCTGTGAGCCCGATTTAGGCTACCGCGGCAACAAGCGCATGACGGTACTGCCGATTCACCATGTTTACTGCTTTACCTGCGACATTCTCTGCACGCTTTGGTACGGCAGACTGCTTTGCGTAAACGATTCGCTGATGCGGATTCTCAAAAACTTAAAGGTTTTTCGCCCGACCGACGTAACCTTTGTGCCCATGATTTCCGCGTCTATTCTCAACCGCATGAGGCAGATGGCAGGCGACGGCGACAAGCTCGCTGTCGGAAAAGAGGTGTTCGGCGAGGATTTCAGCATTATCTATTCCGGCGGCGCTTATCTCAGCCCGGAGATTATCGATGGCTACAAGGAGTTCGGTATCGAAGTGGAGCAGGGCTACGGAATGACCGAATGCTCGCCGCGCATTTGTTCGGGCGTCAAGAACTGCCCCAAGCCGCTCAGTGTCGGCGAGATTGTGCCGGGCTGTGAGGTGCGGATTGTCGATGGTGAAATTCAGGTCAAAAGCAAATCCGTCATGCAGGGTTACTACAAGAATCCCGAAGAAACCGCCAAGACGCTCACCGAGGACGGCTGGCTGATGACCGGCGATTTGGGCTACAAGGACGAGGACGGCTATCTCTATATTACCGGCAGAAAGAAAAATCTGATTATCCTCTCTAACGGCGAGAACGTCTCTCCCGAGGAAATTGAGAATCAGTTTGTCACCTTTGAGCCGATAAAGGAAATCGTCGTCTATGACAACCAAGGGAAAATCACCGCCGAGGTGTATCCGAATCCCGACATGGAATTTGACGACGTAAGAGCGGTAATTCAGGATAAGATTGACGAGGTAAACAGCGGTTTTCCTGCCGCAAAGCAGATTGTCAGCCTCGTTATCCGCGAGGAGGAGTTTGAAAAGACCGCTTCCAAAAAAATCATCCGTTCCTCTGTCACCGGCAGGCAATCATCATAAATTCCTTTTTGTATAAAAACCTGGGGCTGGCTCATTTTGAGCCAGCCCCTTTTTGCTTGTTCTTCATCGTTTTCTAAGTGATGATCCAAGTCGGATTATATCCATTTTTTCGTCAGGATGGGCTTTGTATAACCCCAGTCCTCAAATACCGTGTACCCTATGGACTTGAAGCCTTGCTTCCTGAGTACATGAGCAGACGCTTTGTTGTCCGCCATCGTACTGGCGGTGATGAGCTTGATGTCCGTTTCTTCGAACAGGTACCGCGTCAGCACGCCGAGGGTTTCCGTGGCGATCCCCTTCCCCCAGCATCTCTCAACGAGCCGGTAGCCGACGCTGACCTTCCAATGAGGCATACGGCAGCCGTACAGCTCCGCCAGACCGCAGAACCCGTCGTCGATAAACACACCGAGTATCAGCGAGGTTTCAATGCATTCGTCATAGAGATGACGGATGACAGTGCGCTTGTCCTCATACTTTTGCTCATACAGAAAGGTCGGCAGATAGCGGTATACGTTTTCATTGTCCGTCAGCTCACGCAGACCGTCAACGTCATCTTCCGTCAGTCGCCTGAGCGTGATGCGTTCGCCTTTCAAGCCGGGGATACTCTCAAAAAAATGATTCATCGCAGCGCTTCCGTTATTCATGCATGAGTTTTTCCAGTTCGGCGCCGGATTTACCGCTCAGTTCACTTTCTCCGTAAAAGCGTGTCAGCAGGGTGGCGATCGCTTTTCCCTCGTTTGTAAACACGAGGTCATAGTAGCCTGCCGCGCAGTCATCCGGATTCAGATAAAAGCTGCCCCAGCTGCTGTCCTGATCTTCCTCTGCTGCAGGAGCGCGCAAATCGCTGGAAGCCGCATAATCGGGCATTTGCTCCGAAAACGTGCAGGTAGTGTAATAGTCCTGGTCGTCACGGTGCTTGAGCGCCCATACGCGCAGGTTGGTCTGAGCGTCGGCGTCGGGATAAAAGTCGACCCATTCGTTTAACTCAAAAATACAGCGCACATCGGTAAGCGAAGCCTGCTTGCCGTTAATATCCTCTCCGGTGCCGACTCTGTTGCCGATCATACGCATACCGCGCAAGACGGAGGAATCTCTGTCGTCGAGTTGAATGAGGGTGAGTTTTCCGCTGAGCTTTGCCGCTTCTGCCGGTGCACTGCTTTGCGACTGGCTTTCGTTGGCGGACGCCGCAGCGCTCGTCTGGCTTTCAACTGTGCCGGAAGCAGAGGAATCGGCGTTACTGCTGCCGGATGATTTGCCGCCTCCGCAGGCGGATGTACTGACAAGAATCAAGAGCGCAAGGGTGAAAGTGAGTATCTTCTTCATAAGTGACCTCCTGAATGATGGTTTATCTCTACGGAATGACAACATTCCGCTAATTGATATGATATAATACAAAGCCGCCGCGCCGTTTGAAGCCGGTATTCCACAAGCCTTTCAGACTGAGCCATTCGTACGCGCTGTAGGTGACGGCTTTGACAAGGAGCTCATCGCCGGAATCATCGTATCCGTTGATCAGAAACCAGTGCCAGACATAATCCGCGTACCGCTTGTTGCTGTGGTTGAGGATCAGCGTCGGAACCGGACAGCCGCCGTCGATCTGACGTACAACGGCATCACGGGCTTTTTCAAAGGGTTCGCCGCCGTCAAAAGTCGTCATGGATAAGCCGGACTCACCGCAGCTGCGCAGGTATTCGGCGTAACCGTCAATATAGATATCCAGCCGGTCGATACCCGTCATACGCGGAGAGAGATAAGGCTTCATCTGATAGGCAAAGCGAATATAGTCGTCCTTCGTCAGCGAAGCGGCATTTCCCGGCGCGATACGCTTCAAGCCCCGGTGGATGGCAAAGTAGATGCTGCTGTCGCAGGCTGTTTCAGCGCCGCAGCCGCCGATATGCATCATAAACGTGGGAAACCAGTCTTGATTTCCGCCGTAAGAGCTGCCGATGTAAAAATGCTCCAATTCGCGCTTCAATCCGTTATCGCCTCCTTATGAACCGTCGCTTTTCTTTTTTAATGATAACACAATAATCTGCCTTTGTCTACGAAAACCTCCGCAAAACGCGGAGGTTTTGTTGGTTATTCGGTATAAGCAAAGAACGGCGGCTTGGGCTTTTCTATATTATATAGGAGAATCCTTCATGATACCGATGGCTTTATCGCGGAAAGCGGTATATTTCTTTTCCGGGATCGGCAGGACAGTCCCGTCGGACAGCGTGACCTTGAAACGACGAATACTCGTGATGTAGTCGGGATTCACGAGATAGCTTTGGTGACAGCGCAGAAACAACCTGCCGTACTGCTTTTCGAGCTTTGTTATCGTCGAGACGACCTCCACTTCGGATTCCGAGGTCACCACAATGCTGTGCTTTCCGCCGTGAGCCGCCTCAATGCGGATGATCGTATCGGAAAGGAAAAAGTAGTCCGACCTGTCCAAGCCGTGAAAATGGATGCGCCGTCCGTGCTTGGCTCCCTCTTTTGAGCGGTGATAGATCTCATGGAAGTTATTGGGATAAATGACGTCATCATCATGCTTCTCGTGCAGATTCGAGATATGGCAGACCAGAATGCGCGGTTCCTTTGTTCTGATTTCGTCCTCGATCATACGCTCGCACCACGTCAGCAGTATGCGCTGGAGAAGTGTGATCTCATGACCGTCCGGATAATGCGTCGTCACCGGAAACAGCAGTATCACGTCGCAGAAGGACGAGTGTGATGAAATATGCGCGACCTCGATATTCCCGAGCGAAAAGGTCAGATCATGCTCCTCGGCATTCCAGACCGCTATCATCGCTTCTTTGCCATGCAGGAACTGTCCGTCGGCGGGACCATACCACAGTGCGTCGTCGTCCATCGCCTCCAGAAACGGCATATAGTCGTTTTGGTAGTATTGCATAATCAGCTTTGCCGACAAATCGGCGATCACCTGTTGGTTCATAAGACGGCTCCTTTTCTGTTGATATCGTTATTATATCAGAAAGCATATCACAAAACAAGCGATTTTTACTTAAATTCAAGTCATTTTTGTTTTTCTGTTGACAGAACGAATGGTTATATTGTACAATAATTCTACAATGAAGATCGACAAAACAAGGAGGAACAACCATGAAAAAGACAATGATACGCATTTCGGCTGTTGTTTTGACGCTGTGCCTGCTGCTCGGCTGCATTCCGCTGAGCGTCAGCGCCGCGACAGGCTACACCGTTTCCTTTGACTATGACTACAACAAGGGCTTTGCGGGAAAAATGTTCGACGGCGATACGGTAAGCGCAAACACGCGCGCAAGGATTTGCGTCGAACCTGACTTCGGCTATGAGGTAAACGAGGTTTACTACATCAATTCCGGCGGCAGTAAAGTCAACCTGACCTACGGCGGCTCGGCTATACCCGGACAGAACAACAATTTTGCCTACTATTTTACTATGCCCTCCGAAAACGTGACGGTACGCGTGACTTTTAAGGACGCTTCCAAATACCGCGTCACGATACAGAAGATCGAAAACGGCAGCGCCGCTGTCAAAGGGGCGTACACCTACAACGAAGAATATCTGGATCTGTATCCCGGTACCGACACAGACGTTTATTTGTATCCGGAGAGCGGCTATGTGCTTGACTCGATCAGTCTGGTCGGCACAAACAATCAGAGCGCCTGGATAGGCAATACGAGCCGCTACCACACCTGCCGCTTTGATATGCCGCCTTACGACTGCAAGCTGTTCGTCAAATACCGTCCGGCGGTCAACGACTATAAGCTGACCATCAACCAGGCGACCGGCGGATATGTGTATACCTCGCCTTCCGGCGATACCTTCAGGGAAGACAGCTACCTGCAGGCTTATGTAAACGAGGATGAGGGTTACCGCCTTGACAAGCTGCTCGTGCGTCAAAATGATATTTATCTGGTCGACGCAGATAAAGTCGCGTTTTGGTATGAGTTCCACATGCCGTCCGGCGATACGACGATCACCCCGATTTTTGTGGAGCGCAGACAGATCGATTATATCTGGTTGGACGCGGACAGAAACGTGCTTGACCAAAAGACCGGGTACGAGGGCAGAAAAGAACCTGAGACGAGCGCTGTTCCGCAAAAGGCGGCTGACGCGGAGGGCGAATACGCCTTTGATCACTGGGAGGTATTTCGCCAAAGCTACAATCAGGTTATTTACTATCCGGTTTTCCGGAAAGTGTATCATGCCGCTGAATTTCAGGACGTCCGTCTCTCCGCGGCAACTGCTTATCCGGGCGAATATATTGAATTGACAGCAAGCTTGATGGATATGAATACGGGAAAGCCGATCGATAGAAAACAGTACAGCATCAGCCTCATGAAAAACGGCGAGACGGTTTCTGAGCGCACGGCTATGGCGCATGTTATCTATAACGGCTACACGATCAATATAAACGATTATTTCCGTATTCCCGAAAACATTGAGGCAGGAAGCTACACCCTTCGGCTGTACTACAATGGCGAGGAAGGAGAAGCGGTTTATGACGCACCGGTCACCGTCTTGCAGCAGACAAACGTCAACATCGCGCTTACAACGCCCCGTCAGGCGACAGCAAGCGAGAGCTTTACAGTTGAAGGCAAGGTGATTACAGACGGCGGCGAACCGGTCGCGAACGCACAGCTCCTGCTGCGCCACAGTAATACGGTCGCCTATCAGGAAGCCTATACTGACGGCGAAGGTAATTTCAGCACCGGAATGACGATCGTGCGCGAGGGCTTGTCCACCATTACCGTCAAAACAAATAACAGCAAGTTCCGCGGCGAAGCAGCGGAAGCGCCGATCTATGTTTCCGGCGACGACCACAGCGTTACCGTTACGGAAACGGAACACGGCTCGGCTTCCGCGGACGTCACCTCCGCGAAATGCGGCGACACGGTCACGCTGACCGCAAAGCCCAATAACGGTTATCAGTTCAAGGAATGGGAGGTCGTCTCGGGCGACGTCAGCATGGACGGCGATTCGTTCATCATGCTCACGCAGGATGTGGAGATCAAGCCGGTATTCGAAGTAAACAAGCACACCGTCACGATCGTTTTAGGCGATCTCGGCGAGGATATCACCGTCACCGTACCCTACGGCGTGCGTTTCTTCAATGAGTTGGACAAAGAGGGCGTGTTCAACACCCTGTTCCAAATGGAAACCGACGACTATATCTTCCGCGATCTGGCGACCAAGCCGCTGAACGAATTTGCCGACGAGGAAGAATACAGCGAGGACGCGTGGGAGCTGCTGGACACGAAGGTCACCTCCGACATGACCGTGTACGCCGGCTTTTACAAGAAAATCAAGAATGTTGAACTGACGCTCGATCCGCCTGTCGCCGGTACCGAGGTCACCGTGACGGAGAACGACGATGTGTATACGCAAACCCCTGCTCCCGTCATCACGCTCGCGCCCGACGCACACTGCACCGTTGCAGAAGACTCGGCAGTATGGTACAGAGAGAATTATGAAGGCGGCATGTTGGAAGGCACGTTTGAGAAGGGCAAGACCTATCTTGCGGATCTGATACTGATTCCCGCATTCGGCTACTGGCTCGACGATGAGACCAAGGTGACGGCAAACGGCGCTGAGGTCGTCGAATCCACCGGCAGAATGACGCTGAGCGTTTCGCTCTCCGCAACCCCCATCGCCCCGTACATTCTCGGCGACGCCAATGGCGACGGCGCTGTCACCATCAGCGACGTCACCGCGATCCAGCGCCACATCGCGGAGCTTGAACTGCTCGACGTTGCTCATCTCCATGCGGCAGACGTCAATCAGGACGGCCATCTCAATATTTCCGACGCGACGCTTATTCAGATGTACCTTGCGGAAAATCTGGAAGGTTCTCCGATTGGAACACGGATTGGATAATGATTTTTCCATATACCCCCATTTATTTTGATTCCGGCTATATTTCGGACTAAAAAGCGAAAGGGGCTGGCTCAAAACTTGAAAGAGTTTTGAGCCAGTTTTTTTGCAAAAAAATACGAGAGGCTATGAAACCTCTCGCAGTTGGTGTATAATTTAATTACCACAAAAAACAAACAACCAACATAAAGGATTGTACACCAATGAAGATAAATAATCAAGCTACATTAAACCGCAGAACTACGAACAGACAAAGAAAAACAAAAAGAAAAAGCACCCTTACGCAAAATACAATTTTGAATACAACGAAGGAACAGACACATTCACCTGTCCGGGCGGAGAGACATTAACGCTGCGAGGAGAAAAGAAATCGAAATCAGGCACAGGGTATGAATCCAAGAAGGGAGTTTACTACACCAAGAAATGTCATCAATGCCCTCACCGCGACCAATGTACCAAAAGCAAGGACGGTATCAGAAAGCTTGAACATTCAAAACTTTTCCACAAATACAGCCGGCAGTCGCTGGATAACATCACAAGCGAA
This sequence comes from uncultured Clostridia bacterium, assembly GCA_947170465.1. GTDB lineage: Bacteria > Bacillota > Clostridia > Oscillospirales > Acutalibacteraceae > Ruminococcoides. Next base: position 6,496 of record CAMVTS010000032.1, on the reverse strand, counting down.
AAGGGAATCACACTTAGAATAAACCGCTCTATACAGGTAGAAGGGGCTTTTGGCGTGCTCAAGGAGGACTATGGCTTCAGACGATTTTTGACCCGCGGAAAGAAGAATGTCAAAACCGAAATGCTTTTTCATTGCTTTGCGTACAACTTCAAAAAGTACTACAACAAAATCATTCAAAAAAGAACGAAAACATATCTTTTCGAGAAAAAGAAACCCAACGAAAAATTGACCGCCTGATTTTTCCACAATTTAACATCAAAAAACAGAGAGTAGTGATACCCTCTGCTTTGCATTGCACAGATTTTCAAAAAATGATTATTTTCTGTAGTAATTATGAGGCTGGCTCTTTTGACGTGACCCCCGAAAGTTGGACTTAGTATTGGAAGCGTAGTAGTTTAAAGACTGCTGCGCTTTTTGTTATGCAGCTAAAAGGTTAAGTCTGTAATTAACCGGACTCAACCAGCCAAGCTTTTGTTTGATTCGTTTTTTGTTGTAGTAATCAATATACTTTTCAATGGCGTGTTTCAGTTCATCAAAGCTGTAATAAACTTTACCGTAATACATTTCTTGTTTCATAATACCGAAAAAGTTTTCCATCACAGAGTTGTCATGACAATTCCCTTTTCTCGACATACTTTGAAATATCTTATTTGTTTTTCAATGTATAAGAATATGCTTTCATCTGGTAAGCCCAACCCCGATCAGAATGAAAGGTTCTGCGGTAAGGGCAATCATTGGTAATACTGATTGCTTTATTCAACGCGCTCATAATCCCTTGAGCTGAAGGATGATTTGAAATGGAGTAGCTGATAATCTCACTGTTAAACATATCCATGAAGGGATCAAGGTAAAGCTTCTTAATAATCATTCTACCTTTATCGCTCACGTCATAGTATTTGAATTCGGTTGTGTCAGTAGTAATCTTCTGATGAGGTATATGTGTATTAAACCGTCTATTGATTCTGTTCGGAGCAATCTTGCCTATTTTACCTTTGTAAGAACTGTATTTTCTGCTCTTTCGAGTGAATGAAGTTACTTGTAAACCAAGCTTTTGCACAATTCGCTGTACTTTCTTCTTGTTAATATGAAATCCTCTGTTAGTCAATTCTCCTTGTATTCTACGGTAGCCAAAGTCTTTGTTTTCTTCTCGGATTGCCAGTATTTCCTTTTCAATATCTTCATCAGTGTTTTTACGGTCAAATCTCTTTTGCCAATACATATATGTTGACTTAGGAAATCCTGTAACGGCAAGTATATCTTTAAGTTTGAATTCTCCTCGGAGACTGTGGATTATCCGTGCCTGCCGTTCTTTGCCTCGTCCTCCAAACGCAGTCTCCTCAACTCTTTTAAATAGGCGTTTTCTATCCTTAATCTTAGATTTTCTTCTTCAAGCTGTCTGAGATACTCTGCGTCAGCTTTTTCTTTCTCCGTTCGCGGATCTTCTCTCTTTGGTTTTGCCACTTTCGATTTTCGCCCCTTTCGTTGCGGTCGTAACGCTTCAGGTCCGGCGGCTCGGTATCTTCTTACCCATTCTGTTACTATTCCGGGTGTTTTTATTCCGACCGATATCGCTAATTCCTGATACGATATTTCCGTTGTTAGATACAATTCTACCACATGAAGCTTAAATTCGAAAGAGTATTTTTTGTTCTCTCTTGAACGCATTAGCCCGGCTTCACCAAATTCTTTGTATGCGTTGATCCACCTTCTTGCTGTTGCCGTGCTTGGCAGCCCATACTTTTTTGTTAAATAATCGTATCCTGCTTCGCCGTTGATATACTCTGTTACCAACTGCTTCTTAAATTCATAACTATACTTTGACATATAAAATTCCCCGAAAGTTAGTTTTTGGTCTAACTTTCGGGGGTCGGGTCATTTTGAGCCAGCCCCAGGTTTTCTTTTTGAACGGAGCTAACGCTTCCGCACTTTTGCACGACAAGGAACCGTTAACGATTCTCATAGCCCTGTTGATATTTCTGTCAAAAAGGCTCGCGCGAACCGCGCGTTGCAAACAGAAATTTGAATTGATTCAGGGAAACCTTTTGTTTTCCTCAACAGATGAATTGTCGTTGCGTTCGGGACAATGGACACTGTCTCCCGCAGGTCCTCCTCAATCCACTCCATCGGCGACATTTTGAAAGGTACGTCACGGTACATGGTGCAGAACCTGCATTTGTTGTGGGTGGAGCTCTGTGTGATTTCCAAAAGAGGAAAGGTGGGTCAGTACGGATTACGGTAAACGGTTCCTGTGAAATGCATATCTAAACCTTCTTACTTTACAAAAACACTTCCCAATTCCTTCACGATTTTCTCGCACGGGTCAATCGACTTAACAAGGCTTGCAACGTTGCATACGGTGTTTACACCTGCGTCAGGGTCGCCCTTTAGCATACCATAGAAGAAGCTGCCCGAGGGCGGATTGAAGTCGCCGTTGTTGTTCGCCTCAACGCCTTCTCTGCCGATTTTGTTCGGCACGGTTCTCCACTTTGAATAACCGTTGCTCTGCGTAAATACAAGAAAATCATCGGGATGGGTGTTCAAAATATCCTGTTTGGTTTTATCGGCGGCACGACATTCCTCGGAGAGAATGAAGCGCGTACCGACGAACACGCCCTCTGCGCCGACAACCTGCGCGGCTTTTGCCATCTTCTCATTGACGATACCGCCTGCGGCGAGGACAGGAATACTGACATACTCGCTGAGCAATGCGGTTGCGGCTGTTGTGCCTGTTGAGAGATGCGGCATACAACCTCCTTCGTCACAGCCTGTCGCTACGATAATATCCGCGCCTGCTTTTTCAGCTTCGATTGCACCTCTGACTGATGGATTTGCCTCGCGCATAATCACGGTGAAACCGTCGGCTTTCCACTGCCTGATTTCATCGGGAGATACATTTCCGGCAACGACGAGAATCATCACGCCTTCTTCCTTCGCAAGCTCAATCATCGCCTTGCTGAAGCCGTAGGGGTCCCCTGCTTCGGGAAATACATTGATACCGAACGGCTTATCGGTCAGCGCCTTAGTGCTGCGGATTGCCTTGCGCATTTCTGCTACACTTTCGGGAATTCCTTGGATAATCTCGGTGGAGTCAGCGCTGGTTCCGAGAACGCCCAAGCCGCCGGCATTGGATACAGCGGCGACAAGCTCAGAAGAGGTAATCCACGCCATCGGTCCCTGAATAACAGGATATTGAATGTTTAAGATTTCACATACACGGTTCATAAAATCAATCCTTTCAAGTTGTTATCACTATTTTACCCGATTTTATTGACAATTTCCACTTACAGAAATATAATTATGATAGGTTATATTACAGAATTAAGATTTTGTAAGAAAAGAGGATGTTATGGCTGAAATTACAAAGTTATGGATAGCAGACAAAATGAAGGATTTAATGAAGCAGAAGCCGATTGACAAAATTCGTGTGACGGAAATTTGCAAGGCGGCGGAGATTGAACGCCCAACCTTCTACTATCATTTCAAAGATAAGTATGATTTGGTGGCGTGGATTTTCTTCCAATCGGCTAACCAAACAGATGTGGTGTCGCTTGAATCGGCAGCAGCCGGTATGAAACGGATGAAACAGGATTTCCTGTTCTACAAGCGCGCGTATGAAGATTCTTCCCAAAACGCTTTATGGGCGTATATGCTCGAATACTTTGTAAAACGCTATGAAAAGCTTGCAAAAGAGAAGCTGCGTACCGATGTGCTCGATACACAGCTGAGATTCAGCATCCGCCACTACTGCTACGGCTCTGTCGGTATGACAAAGGAGTGGCTGTTATACGACAACACCACCTCCGCTGAGGTAGTGGTCGAGATGATGTTCAATTCCATGCCAAAGAATATAGGTGAGATACTTTTGTAAACAGAAAGCACCAACCGACACGGTTTGTCGATTGGTGCTGCTTTTTAATGCATTTGATTGTGTATATTTACAGGAGATTCTCTCCTTCTCCCATAACGGCGATGTCTACCGCTGTCGCGTCCTCCAAGTGGAAGGTCATCAGCTTGTTGCCTGTCTGCTCATTATAAATGGCTTCAAGCCCTGACTGTTGAATCATTTGCTCGGCATAGCTGTCATCGGTTTCAAAAACCGCCTTTCCTGTATAACGCAGCCAATGGCCGTCAGCCTTGCAAGCCGCAATCTCAACAAGAGGATTCGCAATCATCTGCTTGTAGACGTTCTTGAAATCGCCTACGCCGAAAATGATTTTGCCGTCAACCTCCATATGCGCGCCGAGAGGACGGAGCTTGGGTTGATTACCATCAGTTGTCGCTAAAAAGAATACGCCTGCTTCTGTCAAAAAATCATTTACTTTGCTCATTTGAATCTCTCCTTATCTCAAACACTACACTCTGTAAACGTAGTCCGCTTTTCTGGGAGCGGGTTTTGCTTCGGGCTTGGCGGCATAGCCGAGAATCAGATGACCGATTCCCTCATAGTCGCCCTCAATACCGAGGTCTTTTAAGATTGCTTTTCCTTCCTCGCTCTCAAACTCCTCTTTGGCACGGTGAATCCAGCAGCTTGCCACACCGAGGTCGGCGGCTGCGTTCATCATATTGCCCATTACCAAGCTGCCGTCGTAAATATAGGTCGGCATTTCCTTGTTGGCGAGCACAACCAGCAGCTCCGGCGCACCGTAGAACGGGTCGATGTTCACGCCCATAATCGCGGCGTTCATTTTGGAAAGCTTATCTCTCAGTGCCTTGTCTGTCACAGCGATAATAATCGGCGATTGCTTGCCCATACCTGTCGCAGCGTAGGTGCCTGCTTCGATAATCGCGTTCAGCTTTTCTTCCTCAATCAGCTCCGGCTTGTAAGCGCGGCAGCTGCGGCGTGTTTTTAATATGGTTAATGTTTCTGACATGGTTAATTCCTCCTGATTTATTTATTTAAAAATGTCAAGCATTTCTTTGTTTTAAATAGTCGATATATTCGTTGCCCCACGTTTCCAGCGCAGCGACAACCGGCTGAAAGCGTTCGCCGATTTCCGTCAAAGAATACTCCACCCTTGGCGGGATGGCTTCATACTGCACACGCCGAATCAAGCCATTTTCTTCTAAGCTTTTGAGCTGCACCGAGAGCGTAGCGTGCGTCATCTTCGGCATTTTCCGCAGCAGCTCATTAAACCGCAATGGTCCGTCCTGCAAATAGAGCAGAATCAGCACCGCCCACTTGCCTGAAATCAAGCTTTGCGCAGTGGCGTAGGGACATTTTCCAAAGCGTTCGTCAAGCGTCGTCTGCTTTTCCATAGGCTTTAGCCTCCCGTCATTTTTTTGAACTACTCTAATTATACGACTGCTCATTGAAAAAAACAAGTACGATTTTTGATGATACCCGGTATCTTTTGGGATACCTGTTTTATAGCCATATTCACAGATAATAAGAATAATCAAAAAACGTGCCGGCAGTTAAATAACAAAACTGTCGGCACGCTCTTTGTAAAGCAATTCGGAATCTATTTGATATTTGTCTTGCGCTTTCTGAATTTATGAAATAAATAATTATACAGCTTGATGATGTTACCGATAGCTATGGCAGAGAGTATGCTGCCCTCGCGCACTCCCTCCAACTTTCCTAAAAACACAAGGCAAATAACGGCTGAAATCACGATATACAGCACATCAAACGCAATCTTGATATTCTCGTATTTTTTGCCTGTTACGATACTGATGGCGCGGTTCATGGCTTCTCCCGGCAGCATGGCGACGCCGCCCTTGAACTGAATCCAGATACCAAACGCAAGTATCACGCAACTCAACAGCATATAGGCAAATTGTTCAACGTAGCTGTTTACCGTGATGCCGCGAATAAGCCAACATGAAAAATCGGTCAGATACCCATAAACAAAGGCGAGTATAGTCTGTATCACAATTTCCAGCGGACGGCATTTCTTCCGCAGCAGCACAACCTGTATGATAATCTGTATCACGCTGAACAGGTTCAGCCAACCGCCAAATGAGAGCAGCGGGCTGACAAGCGACACCGAATACGGCACCGACGCTACCGGAGAAGTGCCCAAGCCTGCTTTTGAAGAAAAGGCAACTCCCATAGAAGCGATAAACAGCCCAATCAGGAACAGCCCGTAGCGACCAATTATATTAATGTGATTTTTCATTTTCAGCACCTCGGTGTATGATTCATCCTCTTTTGGCAAGAAATGAGATGATTTAGATTTTTCCGGGTTGGATTTCCGTTTCAAACGGATTCATCGCCGTCTGACAAAAATCCAATATACTCGTCAAACACATTAAAAAGCATGTCGCCCGAGCATACCGGCAGGATAAAGCCGCTCTTTCCGATAGCGGAAAAGTCAAATTTATCCTTCGCAGCGGTCAAAACCAACGCAGGAATGACCTCATACGCCTCGCCGAAAACAATTTCAAGATAAGGCGTATATTTTGCCGCCTGCAAAATTTCTTCGGGTTCTGCTTTGTCTTTCATTTTAATCCACATGCCGGTGCGGCACCGGCACAAATAGAGATGAAAACG
>CAMVTS010000031.1 GCA_947170465.1 uncultured Clostridia bacterium | reverse complement strand
CCTTTTGGAGCGCGGTCATCTGGTAAAGGAAGCGCTGGGAGAATAATGCGGCAAACGCAGGAATGAATTAACCTGCGGCATGAACAGAGCGCAAAGCGCTCATGATTATGATAAGAGGTGACACACCATGAAAACCGTGCATGTCAGCACCGGTAAACCATACGATATCCACATTGAACACGGCATCATTGACCGCGCCGGAGAGTACGCCAAGGCGCTCTCCAAGGCGAAGAAGGTCACGCTGATTACCGACACCAACATCGCGCCGCATTATCAGTGGCGCGTGCTGAACTCGCTCTCGGCGCAGGGCTTTGAGACGAAAACCCATATTTTCCACGCAGGCGAGGAGAGCAAGCACCTCGGCACCATCGCTGAAATTTACAAAACCCTCGCGGATTTCCACATGACGCGGCGCGACATCATCATCGCGCTCGGCGGCGGCGTCTGCGGCGACATGGCAGGCTTTGCGGCGGCGAGTTATCTGCGCGGCATTGATTTTATCCAGATTCCGACCTCGCTGCTGGCGCAGGTGGACTCCTCTGTCGGCGGCAAAACCGGCGTGGATTTGCCGCAGGGAAAGAACCTCGTCGGCGCGTTTCACCAGCCGCTGGCGGTACTGATTGACCCGGACACCCTCAACACCCTGCCGGATAAGTTCATCACCGACGGCATGGGCGAGATTATCAAGTACGGCTGTATCAAGGACGCGGCGTTTTTTGAATTTTTGGAGAAAGAAAACGCCCTGCGCCATCTGGACGAGGTGATTGAAACCTGCGTTTCCATCAAGCGCGACGTCGTGAGCCGCGACGAAAAGGAAGCCGGCGAGCGCATGCTGCTCAACTTCGGTCACACCCTCGGTCACGCGATTGAGAAGCTCTACAACTTCACCGGCATTACGCACGGTATGGCTGTCGCGATTGGCATGGTAATGATTACCAGAGCCGGCGAAGCCAAAGGCTTGACAGCGCCCGGCACCGCTGACAGAATCGCGGCGCTCTGCGACCGCTACCTCCTCCCTACCTCCGACGACTTCTCCGCCAAAGCCCTCGCCGAAGCCGCTATGGGCGACAAAAAAAGCGCCAACGGCGCGGTGAACTTAGTCCTGCTGAAAGAAATCGGAGAAAGCTACACCTATCCGGTGGCGCTGGAGGAATTGGAATCCTTTATTGAAGAATGAAAGATCATAAAAGAACTTGGTCGAACTCATAGAGCGCCTCGTTGACCTCGATGATGTCATATCTTCCGTGTCGGATAAAAAACTCAATAATAATGTCAAACTTGCTGCTGTGAGAAAGGGCGAAGCCTGCTTTTTCCAGCAGCTCTTTTGTTTCTTCAAGATTCAGCTTCAGGGCAAGCGCCAGGGCGACGGCGGTCTGCTTGCCGGGCTGGTAATGCGGATTGGAGCGGATTTTGGAAAAATGCTTGCGGTCAATGTGGGCGCGCTTGTAGCACTCGCTGTCCTTCATGCCGCGCTCGTCAATTTTGCGGAAGAGCATTTCCGCAAAGCTCTCGTCAAGCGTTTCAAGCGATTCGGCAAGGCTGTCCGACGCTTCCTCCAAAGGCATAAAAGCCGCTTCTGCCGGAGCGCTTCTCATCTTGCCGACAGCTCTTTCCGACGACGCCATGGGCATACTTTGACGGATTGGCGGCACAGCGCCGCCGCTGAGCGTGATTTCTATATACTGCCGCAGTTCAAGCAGCGTCTGCGCGTCCAGGTTTTTGCGTTTGGGTGGTTTTCTGTGAAACATCATAGGAGCCTCCATAGAAAACAAAGCCGCTTCCAAAAGCGTGAGGTTCTTAACGGAAAAATAAAAATCGAATAGGATACAAGGAACACCCGCAAAGATGTAGGTGTTCCTTTTTCTTTTTATAGATTTTTTGACAAATTTATTTTTAAATCCTATTGTACGATTGTTTTTGATATGGTAAAATATATTTGCCACACAAAAATGAATATTTTAAGCAGAAGTGTGTATTTTTATTTAGGTAAAAATACAGGCTCTATATTTGCATTTCTGCTTTTATATTTTTGTGTGGCAACAAAAACGAGTCTTGTGTTTTTCGTGCGCGGCTCTTTTTGTGAGCTGCGCATTTTTATTTACAAAATTTAAAATTTATTAAACCTAATTTGATTTATCAGCGTCTATATAGTGAAAAAACGATTGAAAGGATTGACTTTTATGTTTTGTGGAGCTTGCGGAAGAAAAATAGTTGATGAAACCCGCTTTTGCCAATATTGCGGTATGCCGAATATGGACGCACTTGAGAAAGGAATACCTCAACCAATCGATAAAGGCGTTATTATGTGTTGCGAAAAATGCGGATCCGAACTGTTAGAAGATTCATTGTTTTGCGACCAATGCGGCGCACGGGTAGAAAAAAAGAAAACTTATAACATTTGCAAAGCTTGCAGAAGAAAGATTGAAAGTGATTCCTCTTTCTGCTATATATGCGGTTCAAAACAGTAAGGCTATCAAGGGGGTGCGGATATGCCTATGAGCAAAACAGAAGAAGCTTTGGTTTTTGCCGCCAAAAACGGCAACACCAAAAGCTTTGAGAAGTTGTATAAGTTATATTACGACAAAATTTATGCGCTGGCGTTGACGATAACAAAAAACGCTTCCGATGCAGAAGATGTGCTTCAAATAACCTTTGTTAAAGCGTGGCAAAATATTGAAAAGCTTGATAACCCTTCTGCCTTTAACACTTGGCTGCAAAGAATAACAATCAACCAGTGCAATTCTATGCTGCGCGGCAGCAAGCAGGAGTATTCCATTGATGATGAGGGAGATAACGGCGAACTGCTGCAAATTGAATCCGATCTTTTGCTCCCCGAACAGTATGCTGAGCGTGCTGATTTATCTATAAGATTGAAGGCAATCATAGATGAACTCTCGGTAGTACAGAGAGAAACAATTTTGCTTTACTATTACAATGATATGAGTATCGAAGAGATTGCTCAAACAATGGATTGCTCGGAGGGCACAGTAAAATCAAGATTGTTCTTAGCCAGAAAAGCAATCAAAACAGAGATTACAGAGCAGGAAAAGAAAACCGGAGAAAAATTCTATGGAGTTGCCGGAGCCGCTCTCGTTCCGTTTGCAGGAATGTTTATCAGGCAAATCAAGAGCGCATCTCTTTCCGGCAGCGAAGCCGCAAACGTCCTAAATCGTATTACCAATACGCTCTTCAACACTCCGATAAATCCGTCAAATACTGTCCGCTTGTCCGAAAGAACTGCTGACACGGGACAAACCACAAACACTCAACCGATTCAGCAACTATCAGAATCACCTGTTTCTTCCGCAACCGCTTCGCCGGGTGCTTCGGCAAACGTTGTTTCTGCCACGTCTAAATCTGTTTTTCCTTTATGGGCTAAAATTGTTTCTGTTATAGCGGGAATAGGTCTTCTGATTGGCGGCGGTGTCTTTGCTTGGAACAAGCTAAAGCCCGCTCCGCCAAATCCGATTATTGACGCGGCCATAGGAGATGAATTCACCTACGGAAAATACGAGCAGGATAACAACGCGGAGAACGGCAAAGAAAATATCACTTGGAGAGTGTTAGAACGAGAGAATAATAAGCTGTTTGTGGTTTCAAAATATGTATTGGATTGTGTTACATACGAGGACTATAATCCCGGCTACAGTTGGAGCGATACCGGACTTAGAAGTTCGCTAGATTCTGATTTTTATAATCATGCATTCACGGAAGAAGAAAAGAAGTATATTTCCGACACTTATATTTTTTCAAACGAAGGCAGCAATTCGAAAAAGGAAGATACAGTAGTAGTTGACAAGGTATTTATTCTTAATTCATTTGAAACGGATACATATTTTTCTTCAAATGATGAGCGAATTGCCCCTGCTACCGAGTATGCACTGGCAAACGGAGTGGAAACAGATGAGAATAATCACGCAATCTGGTGGCTTCGCTCGCGCGCTTTTGAAAACTATATCGGAGCGGTATATGAGGACGGATATGCTGACGGAGAACGCGGCGGACACAGCGGCAGCAAATTCGGACTTCGTCCTGCTATGTGGATAGACGCAAAAGCATTGGCTGAAAACCGCGATGCCGATAATATAGTACAGCCTGTTGACACAAGATACCTGAATGATTCCCTGCACAGCTTTTTAACAACCTTCGCATTGCATTTTAAGGACGGTACTTATGATTGCAAGAACATAACGGAGGATAGCAATATTCTTCACGGCGTGATAGGTGAATCCGAATGTGTTGATTATGCCCTGTATTCGGAGGAATTAGCTGTTGAAAATTCAAATAATAATTGGATTGATTCAAGAGAGGTTTCTTCACCGGTTAAAGAAATAAATGATAACAGAAATCCTATATATAAAAAATTAAATGCTGCACCGGTTGACAGTATTCTTACAGACATTTTTCACTGCACAAAAGAAGATATCCAAAAAATGCGCGGATGGAAAAGCGATTGGAATCCATATGGTTACTCGGACGGATACTACTATTGTTCTACCGGCGGACACGGCGATATGGGAAGCGAATTCACTTATAGCAGCGGATATTATAAGGATGGTTGCAGTTATTATACTCTCAACTATTACCGCAGCGAAGCACTTTGGACGAACAATTTCAGCACGCAAGGCATCTCTCCGACCACGACCTTATATGTAAAAGTATCTTTGGCTGCTCACGAGGGTAAGCCGTGGTGGTCACTGTATTACTATTCTCAAGAACCTTTTGATTCCAATGTTTCGGAGACCAAAAACCAATCCACTTCTGTTGAAGATAATTCATCGGACGCTTTCAATACGATTGCAGGAAAATATACATTTACCTCCGGCGCCGGTTATTGGTCTACTCAATTGGAAGTTTTTTCTGACGGTACCTTCAGCGGTCAGTTTCAGGATACCGACGCCGGAGCACGTGGAGAGGGCTATAGCGCTACGATGTATCTTTCTAAGTTCAGCGGTAAATTTATCAACCCAAAACGAATAAACGATTATACTTATTCATTTAAACTGGACAATATAAATTATGAAAATGAACCCGGTACCGAAGAAATCGGAGATCCATATGGTACAAACGGAGATGTGAAGGTACTGATAAAGTATTCGACGGCTTACGGCTTGGATAAAGGGACAGAGACAGTATATGCATATACAGCAGATGCTCCCATAGCAGATTTGCCCGAAGGCTTTATGTCTTGGATTAATCACCTTAGAAGTCAGGAAACAAGAAATAATGCCAGATTATCATATAAATGCTTATATGCGGTAGAACCTGAGTTTGGCTGGATAGGTAAATCGGAATAATACTTCGAAAACATTAAACAAAAATACATTCTATTGCGTCTATATTTTGAAAGAATTTAAGGAGGTCAACTATGTTCTGTGACAAATGCGGTACTCAATTTCGAGACGGAGCAAAATTCTGTCCTAAATGCGGAAATAAAATTCCTTCCGATTCTACTGAAATATTTTCAGCGAAATCGGTAACGAACAAGGATGATATTTGCGATATTGGAGAGGGGGCTCAAAAAATAACTAAAAAATCGGTAAATAAAAAAATCCTAATTCCCATTGTGGCTTTGGCTTTAGTTGTGATAATCACCGTATTAGTGGTTGTTAACATTTTTTCTACGAAAAAAAGCACGCTGCGCAACACATCTTTCTCAATTCCTGCAGGATATAATCTTGAACTTGAAGATAGTTATTCTTTACTGGGAGCGAACGAGAAAAATGAGTATGCCAATTTGATTGCTGTAGCGGATAATGGAGTGTTCGCAGCCAGAACCAAAGATGAGAGTATCATTGTTTATGCAAACGGCACTGCCAAAAAAATAGAGACCTACTCTGAAAAAGCACTTTTAAGCGGAGACGGAAGCAAGTTAGTATATAAAGGTACAGATAAAAAAATCTATTACTACGATGTTCCGTCCGGAAACGCAACAGCGATTAACAACTCGGATAATAAAGAGTATACTCCTGAAGGAATATCTTATGACGGCAGTACGGTTTGTCTTAGCGATGGCTTTGGATTGAGCATATCTAAAAACGGTAAAGAACCAACATTTTTAAATGCTTTTTCACATCTTTTGGCTATATCGGATGATGGAGAATATATTTACTATTATATATCGTCAGTCAGTTATTCAGAAGGTGAAAACGGAGAACGTAAGGACGAAGAACACCACAATAATCTTGAGGTATGGCATAAAAATTCTGTTCAAACAATTATGGAGCAAAGCGACCCTAATAACTCTTACAGTATTGCATCAATCAATAGAAAAGGAAATGAAATCGTATTTGAATTTAATAAAAGCTCATATTATTACTCATATGAAAAAGCAAAGTTCGAAACTATAACAAAAGATATAACAGACCGTATCTTTTCAATTGAGTGCTTTAGGTATGATGGTGATGGATTAACTTATAAAGAATATAATGATTCTATTTCACAAGATGGTGTATTGAATTCATTCTATATTTTAATTGAAACAAATGGGTATCGCATTGGCTATTTAAATGATAAACTCCATTTTCAGGTATTAACTGAAATCATTAACGAATATGGTCGTGAGTTTGCAATTTCATCAGACCGAAAAAAGCTATGGTGCGCTAACAACGGTAAGCTTACATATTATCTGGCGGAAGATTCAAACATTACGAAAAAGACTGTAGATATTCCGGTTAAAACGATGGATAATAATTTGCACTATATCAGCGCAAATGACGATTGCAGCGAGGCTTGCTTTGTCGGTACGGATGGTTATGCATATGTGGTCAATCCTGATACAATATCTAATCCTCAAAAAATTGAGATAGCCAGTTCATATATTCCAACATATGATTCCGACGGAAAGCTATATGTATTAGCTCTTGAAAATTCGCAAAAAATCTCTGAAAACTTTTTTGAATTATATAGCGTTGATAAAGACGGGCAAAAAGCTCATGAATATAGTCACGTATCAAAGGTTGCACCTACTAAAAATCATCTCTATATCTTTGTCGGGGGATATAATAACAGCGGATATTTTGATGTCTTAGAGAAGACAGATTCCGGTTACACTACGGTGTATTCAGATACACATTATTTTCACGAAGTTTGGAATTGAGAGGTTAAACTGTGTTCCGTGAAAAATGCAATAATCATTTAAGGAACAGACTGTGCGGTAAGCGCAGCTGTTTATCGAACCAACGCAGCGGTTAACTTATTATATGGGAAACTTGTATAAATGCACAAAATGCAGAAAATGAAATGCTAACCCTGCCGGCGCCTGCGGGTGCGGACAGATAAAGCCGAAATAACAGGAGGGGATTTTTGTGAAAAAAGTATTATCTATTATTATTTCAGCCGTCATGATAGCATTGCCGGTCGGTTGTTCAAATTCAAACAACAATTCTTCGGAATATGTTGCACCGACAGTCGCCTATGAAAGCAGCGAGTATGAGCGCGTTACGGAAGAACCAACAGAAAAGCCAACGGAAATACAGCCAATGATTGAAAGCAGTTTCACAATCGAAGAAGCTCTCACTCCGTTTACTGCCGGCAGAGCGTGGGTCAAGTGTTCTGATTCCGATAAACAATCCTACTACGCTTTGATTGACACAAAAGGATATATCGCGTGGTCAATCAAGCAAACATCGCTTGAAGGGTGGAGCGATATACAAGCAGTAGCCGATAAAGACGGTACATATATATTGCATCCATGGTCTATTCATGGTTCAAAATACAACATTGCTGAAGGAAGAAAAGTAAACAATCATGGACTTATCGTGATTGACAGACTGGGAGACGAGATATTCAACAGCTTTGATAAGGGTGATGAATACAAATATTACTATATGGGATATGGTGACGGCATCGTTTTAGCAATCGAAAATATAGCCGATTTTTCCGAAAATAATTATTATATAAGCGAAATTGATATTTCTTCCGGCAAAGTTGTTTCCCAATTCTTGACCAATGAAAATGCATTAGTATCAATACATGATAATTATCAATGCTGTGGGGACGGGCTGTTTTTCGGAACAATATCCAGCATAGGCGTGTTTTGGGAAAACGGATATGGAATTTATAACCGAAATACCCACAAACTATTCAGTACCGTTAACAAATCGTTTATAAGGGGGATAAAACTATATACAGAGTTTGCAGATGGTTATGCGTTAGGCAGCGATGGAGATGTTGATAACAAGGGTTCAATTTTCCGGGTTACCCCTGAGGATATTTCAAGTGAGGAAGCGTGGCAGAATTATTCAAGCAATCCGATTGAGATAGGCTCTTTCAATTGCCAAAATATCAATGAAGGATTAATAGCAGATTCAACAGGGATATATGATTACACAGGCAAACAGATATCTGCTCTCCCTGATAATTGGACTGTGAAAGGTATCGACAAGTATTCCGGTGGTTATGCGGCAGTTGTTTTAGAGGGTGCAGATAAAAACACATATGTAACGGTAATTGATAAAAACGGAAAGCCGCAATACGAACCGATTAAAGCAGATTCAAACATTTCACCATCTTGGCATGGCTATATTATGGCAGAACTATCGGGAGAAAAAACAATTCTGAATCCAGCCGGAGAAAAAACAACCCGAGCAGAGCTAGATGAAAAGTATGGAGATTATACTATCGGAGATGTTTCCGTGTCAAATGGTTTTGAAAGGAATTATAACAAAACGTCAAAAAAATATGATAGCTATTCTAATGTAAATGGAGATAATATCCGTACTATATATCAATTGGGAAACTATAGAGAGATTGCAAATGCAGATGAAGCTTCCGGCAACAATGAAACGGAAACACAAGCTTCAACGAATACTACTGTTTATCCGTAATCATTTTTTGATAGTAATCATTATTCATTTAAAGACAAACGGAAGAATGGCTGTACATATACTTTTGATAAAGATTAGAAATAATCTATTATTTCCTTAATATTATTATATTACTACAAATAATTGGATGTGTTGGTAATGTTAAAAAGAACAGTTTGTATTATAATGGTATTTTTGCTTTTCGCCCTTGCCATAACAGGCTGTAATACAGGGAGCATTAATTCTAATCCTGTAGATACGCAGATTGACAGCGAAGTTACAGATCTTCAACTTGTATTGCTAAATAACATTATGTACAAAGACGCTCTTTATGGTCTCCAAGGAAAATCAATCGAAGGTCATAATGAACTGATTGACGACAAATTTAAAAATAATATTTCCGGTGGAGATACATTAGTCGACCAGCTCAAAGGATATACTTTGGTGGATTATAAGCACGGCAGCTTTTCAGGTTTTAAAGCCGCTGCCTTTACAAAAGGCAATAGTCTTGTGGTTGTTTATTGCGGAACGGAAGATGGGAAAGATTGGATTGAAGATTTAAATGCCGGCGTTATTGATTTTTCAAATCAAGATACCCAAGCAAAGTTGTTTGCAAAATCCATTATTACAAAATATAAGCATAGTAATCTGTATATCACCGGCTACTCTATGGGTGGACGGCTGTGTTATCTGGGTGCAGAATATGCCTATGACAAGGCTCTCGCCGGTAATTTGAAAAAGGTTCGTACTTTCAACGGCCTCGGCGTAAAAGAGTTTATAGACTTTACAGACAGCAACCTTAGCAATATTCACAACTTACAAACGAAACTTGCTGACAAAACATATGACTATATCGTTGATGGCGATGAAGTTTCGGATAACAATAGTCATTACGCATTAAAACCTCAAATTGGGTATATGCATATAGGCACAGAGTTCAAAGTTCCCTGCACAAACAAGATTGACGCGTGGCCTATGAAGCAGCACGATTTATATTCGATTATCGACTTTTTGTTAAACAATCCGGCACCAGCTGAGAATACGAACAGTGTCAAGAATCTTAACAGCAAGCCTGTTCTTATTATATCATCCGAGAACCACAATTTAAGCGGTGAATTTATCAATGTGGATGGCGATACTAAAGTCAGCACTTGGAACACCTTTGTTTCAAAATACCCGCAGGTAGCTAATCCATTAAATCAAGGCAGAGAGTATTTCAACAAAATGCATATCACCTTATTCTTCCTAAAGGATGCCGAAGGGAATGTAATTGATAACAAAGGTTTTATGAACGCTACCGGGTTTGGTTCGGATCCTGTTGGTTGGAAAGATGAATTCGGTGAATTTGACTGGATGTATACTGATACGCCTGAAACATATGAAGATGATGATTTCTATATTCTTTATGAAGGAGAATACTTTTCAGGTCTGGCTGATTGCCATATCGTTAACGCAAGAATCAGAGAATATGTAACACTTGGTGCTTATGAACAAGATGGCAACGAAAGCACCGGCAAAGAACCTATCGAATGGCTCGTACTTACACAAGATAATGAAAAGATGCTTGTCGTAAGCAAATACTGCCTTGATTATATGAGATATCCCGATGACTGGACGTCAAATATCAGTTGGGAAAAATCCTCTTTGAGAAATAATCTTAATTCTGACTTTATCACAAATACATTCTTGTCCGAAGAACAGCAGAATATAGTTTTATCTCAAAATCTTAACACAGCAAGTAAGGATTTTTACAGCACAATTGACGGCAATACAACTGAAGATAAAGTCTTTCTTCTGAGTATCGATGAAGTTCAGAAATACTTGCCTGCATCAACATCAACCGAGTCATCTAAAAAAGCGTACGGTACAGATTACTTATACGGGATCTTGCAGGAACACCCGGCATACGGAAATGCCAAAAACGGAGATCCGGTCAATTGGGCGCTTCGTGCGGACATTGATACAGATAGGAACCCTGAAAAATTCGGGCGAGTAAGAGAAATCGTTGTCAATGATTCACAGATACAGAGTATGATTACAACAGGAGCGTTGAGGGATCCTGATGGTCCGTTTAGTGTTGTGCGCCCTGCTATGTGGATTAGCAGCACGGTTCCAAAACACAGATAATCTGCCAAAGCAAAAAACCGGCTGATAATATATCAAAAGGCTCTGGACTTTCCAGCCAACCTGTGGTATGTTTTTGTGCTTGGAAAGGACGGTGAGAAAATGAACACACTCGAAAATCTTTACTATGGCAACATTGCTCCGCATGAATATGAAGTGGAGCGCGGCAGTGAGTATGACGTTACCGCAAAGCGGGTAATCCGTCATGAACAGGAGTTGTCAGCAACGTTGACGGAGCAGCAGAACGCCATACTCGAAAAAATAAAAAACAACCAAACAGAGCTAATGAACCTCGGCGAACGCGATGCGTTTTGCCGGGGCTTTTCTTTAGCTGTCAAGCTGATGGTTGAAGCTATGAGCGACAAAACCTGACGCGCGAAATTTCGCCTTGTGTCACGCAAACAAACAGTTCACAGTCATACCCGAAGTTATGAAACATAGCCCACACAACCAATTTGTCGCGGTTTGTGGGCGCAGAAAAGCACCTCCTGATAAAACATCGGGAGGTGCTTCGATTAGTCGAGTTCGTGAACAACGGACAGGAAAACTTCGTCGGAAATTTCCTCGTTCAGCCATTGCTTTTTAGCTTTTTGAACTCTCTCCAGCCAATCATAATAATCATCCCATCCAAGCTGAATATCTTTGACGTAGAACTCTTCTGTCCGTTTAGCGCGTTGATAATTTCTCTCAACTGCCATGTCGTAATCTTCAAAACCAAACAGCGTTGACTGCAATTCAGCACGATTCTTGGGACCAATCTCGCTGCATTTCTTTCCGTCATCCGGGTGTATCCTGTCACAGTAGAGAGTTTTCTTTTTCGTCTTGGCAACAAACAGCTCTCCGCAGTTTTGACACAGACAGATATTCGGATTCAACTGAATTAGATTCAGCAGAAGGAAGTTAAGATAATTCGTCGCGGAATCAAAGATGTAGCACTTCGTTAATCCCAAATCAGACTCCGTCTGCTTTTTTCTGTTGATGTAGTAGGTTTCCTGAAAAGTATGGTCTAAAAGCTGTTCATCAATATCCAAGATACGTTTCGGCTTTTCTTCGAGCGGACAAGGTAACTCCGCGTAAATATTTGTCAGCACCTTTGCGTTTTGAAACGCTATACCGAAATCATGATATATTTTTCTCTGCAAGGCAATCGCTTCTTCATACCCTCTCCTGTCATCGGGAGAGGGTTTTACTATTTTAGAGAGTTCCGCGTCAAGCAACAGACCCAGAATTGAATTAATAGACCTAACGATTGTTGCAACTTGCCGGTTCTGTGTAAAGATTCGTTCTGCGCGTATATGAGAGTAACGCTTTTCAACCAAAGGCTCCTGATTAACATAACTCAGTGCAATCTGCATCGCGTCGCTATCCGTGCTGATAAGCGAAATCAACTCATTTGCATAGCTGTTTGAGTATAGCTTCGTAAACTTCTTTCCGTAACAATAAAACAAACCGAATTTTTGCTTTCCCGTCGGAACGAGGCAAAACCCTTTTTTCATAATCAAAATAACCGCTTCCAATCTGGATGTCAGGGATGGAACTTTGCAAAAAATGCAAGTTTCATCGCTGATATATTTATCCGTAAAAATCCGTTACAATTATATCATGATAATTATCAAAAGCCAATAGCTAAAGGCAAGACAATTGAATAATCCTATCCGAGCGAGAGATACATCCGTTGTCGTAGTTATGCGATGACCGGAAGCGAGCGAACACTTAGTACCGCGCCAAGACCTCGAAAGAGCGAGCGATAAACGGGCTATAAGCGGCGAAGGATGACAACGTGCGAAAAGCCGCGCACAGGAACTGTAGCCGGATAGAATGCCAAATTACAAGAAAGCGAGATTAAAAGCATGAATGAAAATTATGAATTTGACGACCTTGATTTGGATTCACTGGAAAACCAGCTCAACACTGTTGACGGCGTCACATTGGCAGACATGGACTTGCCGCCAATCAAGTACGCCATCAAAGATTTGCTGCCGCAGGGACTTGCCATGCTGAGTGGCTCCATGAAAATCGGCAAGTCTTGGATGACGCTCGATTGGTGTGTGCGGATTGCGAAGGGTGAAAATATCTGGAACTTTCCGACGACCAAAGGGACAACCCTCTATCTCAGCTTGGAGGATTCCAACACGCGCCTGCAAGACCGTTTGCTGTCGGTCACGGACGATGTGCCGCCTAACGTTCACTTCGCCATCAGCTGCAAGACAATCGGCAACGGCTTGGAGGAACAGATTCGCAGCTTTGTCGAGGAACATCCCGACACGGTAATGGTCGCGATTGACATCTTCCAGAAAATTCGCACGACAACCGAAATCAATTACGGCGGCGATTATTTCGAAACCGAGATTTTGAGAATGCTGGCGAATGAGCTGGGCATCACCATTCTCCTCGTACACCATGTGCGCAAGAAGGAGGACGAAGACCCGTTCAATATGATGTCGGGCAGCAACGGCTTGGCAGGCTGTGCGGACACGATATTTGTTTTGAAGAAGAGCAAGCGCTGTTCCTCGGACGCCACTCTTTTCTGCACGGGACGTGATACAGAGTACCGTGAAATCGACGTCCATTTTGTTAAGGAAACCTGCACATGGGATTTCATTTCCGACAGTGCGGAAACGCTCGGAATGCTGCTCCCGAAGGAATTGAAAAAGCTGGTTGAGATGATGAAGGAGATTTCCGCCTTCTCCGGCAGCAACGCTGACTTTATGGAGCAATTCAAAAGCTACTCAGGCTTTGAAATCCATACCAATGTTTTCAAAAAGATGATGCACCGCTGGGAAAGTGAGCTGGCAGAAAACGGCGTCACATTTGAGGACAGCAAGCGGAACAACGAGCGCTGTATCGATATCAGTTACGACAGCCACTAAAAAGTACGGCAAGTACGGCAGATACGGCAAATCCCCGTGGGGGATTTTGCTGTCTTTACTGTCCTTGCCGTCCACAGCAGGATTTTTCAGGAACAGGAAGTGTTCGGAGGAAGCTGAGGCAAGCAGAGCGTCCGGCTGTCCGCCAAACGCAAAAAGCCGGGCAGAAGCCCGGAACCCACTTTTATATCAACCACGGAGGTAACAATTACGGCAAATAGAAAACGAAATCAAACACTATCAATTCGGTTAACACCGGCAGAAAAGAAAGAGATTACAAACAAAGCAAAGCAGGCGCAGATGACCTTGACGGACTATCTGATTGAGTGTTCACGCAACACAGAAATCAAGGTAACGGACTTGTCTGAGGTGCTTGTGGAGCTGAAACGCATCGGCAACAACATCAACCAAATCGCACGGAAGGTGAATTCCAAGCGGTTCTTCTTCGGTAATTTCAATTCCGTTATCGAAGGTCAGCGAAAAATCTATGACGCGATTCTCAGCTTGACGGGAGGTGATTAACGATGGCAACCGTCATGCATATCCCCGAACATCGACAAAATCGCTTTGCCATGCGAGCGGTTATCAACTACTGTGTGCAAGAGTACAAAACCCACGACAACAAATCCAAACGGCAATTAATCAACGGAGTCAACTGCGAAGGAGCAAATGCCTTCCGAGAATTCATGGCAACAAAGAAGGTTTACGGCAAAGACAACGGTTTTTTCTTCTACCACTACGCGCAATCCTTCTCTCCAAAAGAGAAAATCACTCCCGAACAGGCACATGAAATCGCTCTTGAATTTGCAGCAAAGGCGTGGTCAGGACATGAAGTTTTGGTTGCCACTCACTGCGACAGGGAGCATATTCATTCGCACTTCGTCATCAATTCCGTCGGCTTTGATTCAGGAAAGAAGCTGCGGCAGTCGCCGTCAACACTCAAACATCTGAGGAAACTCAGCGACGAAATCTGTTTCGCTCACGGACTTTCTGTGCTCCAACCATATCAGGGCGGCAAAAATAGTATGTCGTCAAGAGAGTACCGCGCACAGCTACGGGGTAACAGTTGGAAGGAAAAGCTGGCAAAAGATATCGACACAGCGATGTCGTATAGTGGCAGCAAGGATGAGTTTATCCGCAACATGTCCATCCTCGGTTACCACATGACATGGACAGATAAGAGAAAATATCTCACCTTCCATTGCCCCAACGGAAAAAGCTGCCGTGACATTAAGCTCCACGACGAGAAATATCTCAAGGAAAATATCGATTGTGAACTGCTCCAAAGAGAGTTCCCCAATGGAGAAAAACAGCCGACAGGCTGGGAAGATTCATGTGAGCTTTTCGAGCAACACATCAGAGAACGCACCCAATCCAAAGCTGAAATGCAAAGAATCTCCGACAGCTACTCTAACGTCGGTAACGAAATCAGCAGCCTTGCCGGAGCGGTTTCAAAAATCGTTGACAACGATTCCGAAGACCCAGACGAGCGCAGAAAACGTATTGAGGCCGAAAAAAACGGCTCTGCTCTCGGTACAGTTCTCGGTTTAGGTATCGGCATGATAGCCAACGCAGTAAATGAAGCGCCTGAGCAAGATTTTGATTACGAACAAGAAGAATACAAAACCAGAGAAGAAATCCTCAAAGAAATCTTCGGAGAGAGCGATTACGACGAAGATTACGACGATGATGAGGAAGAAGGCTTCACCATGAGTATGTAAAAATATCAAACGAAAGGATTGATGTCAAATATGAATCGGTTTTGTTTCAAAACCAACTACCACATTATCAGATTAATAAAAACAATTCGTCGCATTTACTACGGCGAGGAAAGGACTCTATGGACAAAGAATTCAGCACGATTACTCTAAATAACAACACCGATTTTTACAGAAGGAATCTCTTTAGCACCACTACCATGACGGTTAACGGCGCAACTTACGAAATTGTTTCTGTAAACCCTACCGCTGATGCCCCAACCGTCAGTGAAACTATCAAATGTTTAATCAAAGGCAAGTAAAAGAATTCGGTCAAAATCTCTGGACATTCAAGCCGGGTTAGGGTATCCTGTTGCTGTATCCTATTCGGTTTGAATTTCAGAGTGGCTGCATTCGGAAAGGAAGGTTCAAATTGACTAATACAAATTCAAACCAATTGATTACCGCTCTTTACTGCCGGCTCTCACAAGAGGATGAGCGCGAGGGCGAATCAAATAGCATATCCAACCAAAAAATCATTACCAAAAAGTTTGCGGATGACCATCATCTTCACAACTGTCAGTATTATGTTGACGACGGTTACTCCGGAGCAAACTTCAACCGTCCCGGCTACAAACGCATGATGGACGATGTTTACGCAGGCAAGGTCGGAACGGTTATCGTCAAAGACCAGTCCCGTCTTGGCAGAGAATACCTCCAGACAGGTATGTTGATGGAGATTACTTTTCCACAGTATGACGTGCGCTTTATCGCAATCAACGACGGCGTTGACAGCCTTTATGGTGAGAGCGACTTCTCAGGTATCAAAAATTATTTCAATGATTTTTACGCCAGAGACACAAGTAAAAAGATAAGGGCAGTCCTTCGTTCAAAAGGTGAACGCGGCGAAAGAATCGGCACAACGGTTCCTTACGGATATATGCGCAATCCCGACAACCCAAAGAAATGGATTCCTAATCCTGAAACCGCACCGGTTGTAAAAGAAATCTTCGAATTGTACGCAAGCGGAATCGGAATTCATAAAATCTGTAATCTATTTGCAGAACGCGAGGTTATGTGTCCAAGCGTATATGCTTTTAAGAAAACAGGAAGTCGAAGCGGTCATCCTGACCTTAACAATCCATATCAATGGTCTATCACAACAATCCGCAGGATGCTTTCAAACAGATTCTACGTTGGCGATACAGTCAACTTCAAGACTTATACAAAGTCAAATAAGTTAAAAAAGCGTATCAAAAACGAGCCTGAGAATGTCCTTATCTTCGAGAATACTCACGAAGCAATTGTCGACAGAAAGACCTTTGACATCGTACAGAAACATTTTGAGGGAAGGAAACGTCCCGATACTCAAGGCAACATGGATAAATACGTCGGTTATCTGTACTGCGGAGACTGCGGCAAGCGGATGTATCTTCACCGTTCAAAAACGATGCCTGCTGAGAAAAACTACTTCCAGTGCGGTGGTTATCAGCAGGGAAAATCAAGATGTACTGTACACAATATCAAGGAACAGGTACTTGACACAATCATCCTCGATCAATTGAAATCTATGATAGCGTTGGCGAGCAACCACAGCGATGAGTTCTACGTTATGGCAACCGAGAAAGGCAAAGCCGAAGCAAAGAAGTATTATGCTTCGGCAGAGAAAGAAAAATCTCAGTTGACCACAAGGCTTCACGAGCTTGACAACATCATTCGATGTCTCTACGAAGACAGAGTAGTCGGACGTATCACTCCGGAACGCTATGATTTCCTTGCGTCAGGCTACGAAGAAGAACAAGCGCAGATTCGTTCAAAGCTGAACGTACTCAACAAGAAAATCAATGAGATTGATTTACAGGAGAAATACGTTAAGGATTTCATCGCAAAAGCGAAAGAGTATATTAACATTGAAAAGCTCACTCCCGAAATTCTCCGTGCCTTCATCAAGCGGATTGATGTCTACGAAAAAGAAGTCAGATACTCGCGCACCTGTGGCAACACCATCGTCATCCAGTACACGTTTCAATTAGACAAAAACTAAACAGAAAAATACCCTGAAGGCACATTTAAGCCTTCAGGGTATCACAGCCACCTAATTTTCCGTTAAGAATATCACGGAAACGGGAGCGGCTTTTGTGATTTTTACAGCATTTCCGGCAGTTCGGAATGGGTGACCGGGGATTCGACCTCGACCTTGGAATAGCGCGGCATACCGGTACCGGCAGGAATGAGCTTGCCGATAATGACATTTTCCTTCAAGCCGAGCAGCGGGTCCGCCTTGCCCTTGATAGCGGCGTCGGTGAGCACGCGCGTGGTCTCCTGGAAGGAAGCCGCGGACAGGAAGCTGTCGGTAGCGAGCGCCGCCTTGGTGATACCGAGCAGGAGCTGGGTAAAGGTGGCAGGACGCAGACCGGTTTCGCCTTCCGCAATGCGCTTTTTAATCTTCTCGTTCTCAAAGAGGACGTCGTTCTTGTCGTAGGTCTGACCGGACAGGAAGTCGGTGCTGCCTGCGTCGTCAACCTTGACCTTGCGCATCATCTGACGGACGATAACCTCGATGTGCTTGTCGTTGATTTCAACACCCTGCAGACGGTAGGTGGACTGTACCTCGGAAATCAGGTAGTTGTTGACCGCCTCTGCGCCGAGAATGTTGAGAATATCGTGCGGATTGACAGCGCCGTCGGTGAGCTTATCGCCCTTCTTGACGGTGTCGCCGTCCATGACCTTGACGCGGAAGCCGAAGGGAATCAGGTAGCTGCGCTCGTCGCCTGTCTCCGGATTGAAGACAACCGCGTGACGGGCGTTCTTGATTTCCTCAAAGCGCACCTCGCCGTCGATTTCACTGATAATCGCGAGGCTCTTCGGCTTTCTCGCCTCGAACAGCTCCTCAACACGGGGAAGACCCTGGGTGATATCCTCGCCGCCGGCGACGCCGCCGGTGTGGAAGGTTCTCATGGTAAGCTGTGTACCGGGCTCGCCGATGGACTGTGCCGCGATGATACCGACCGCTTCACCGACGGTAACGGGCATACGGT
This sequence comes from uncultured Clostridia bacterium, assembly GCA_947170465.1. Lineage (GTDB taxonomy): Bacteria > Bacillota > Clostridia > Oscillospirales > Acutalibacteraceae > Ruminococcoides. Next base: position 12,433 of record CAMVTS010000031.1, on the reverse strand, counting down.
TGGCGAGGTTCGCGCCGTAGCACTTGCGGCAGGCGCCGTGCTTTGCGCGGCACTCCAGTACGGAGCGGATTTTGACGCTCTGCGCGCCGGAATTGACGATAATGTCCGCCTCCGCGTCGCCCATCATCTTGTCCTTGGAAACAAGCACATTGCCGTTCTCGTCACAGAAATCGTTAAGCAGATATCTGCCGACAAGACGCTCCTTGAGCGGCTCGATGACGTTGGAGTTGCCGACCACGATATCAAAGACATCCAGACCTTCGTTCGTGCCGCAATCCTCCTCGCGGATGATAACCTCCTGCGAAACATCGACCAGACGACGGGTCAGATAACCCGAGTCAGCGGTACGAAGCGCGGTATCGGCAAGACCCTTACGGGCGCCGCGGGAGGAGATGAAGTATTCGAGAATGTTCAGACCTTCACGGTAATTCGCACGAATCGGGATTTCGATGGTCTTACCGGAGGTGTTCGCAATCAGTCCGCGCATGCCGGCGAGCTGACGAATCTGGCTCATGCTGCCGCGCGCGCCGGAATCCGCCATCATGAAGATGGGGTTGTAGCGGTCGAGGTTGCCCTGCAGACGCTTGGTAACGTCGTCGGTAGCCTGGTTCCAGACCTTCAGAATATCGTCGTAACGCTCCTGTTCGGAACGCAGACCGAGCATGTACTCCTCGCGGATTTCGTCGACCTTCTTCTCTGCTTCGGCAATGATGGTCTTTTTCTCCGGAGGAATCACCGCGTCGCAGACAGCGACGGTGATAGCGCCCTTGGTGGAATATTTATAGCCCTGCGCCTTGATATCGTCCAGAAGAACGCTGGTTCTGGCGGTACCGTGCTTCTTGATGCAGGCGTCGATAATCTTCTGCAGTCCCTTCTTGCCGACAAGGAAGTCAACCTCGAACTTGAACATGTTCTCGGGGTTGCTTCTGTCCACAAAGCCGAGGTCCTGCGGAATGGGATTGTTGAAAATGATTTTGCCGATGGTGGTATCGACAATGCCGGACTTGATTTCTCCGTCAATTTCCAGCTCGCGGCGCACCTTGATTTTGGAGTGCAGCTCGATAACACCGGTCTGGTAAGCCATCATGACCTCGTCGACGTTGCGGAACATCTTGCCTTCACCGCGCTCGCCGTCTTTGTCGAGGGTGAGGTAGTAGGAGCCGAGAATCATATCCTGCGTCGGAACCGCGACAGGCTGACCGTCGGAGGGCTTGAGCAGGTTGCCGGCTGCGAGCATGAGGAAACGCGCCTCAGCCTGCGCCTCTGCGGAAAGCGGTACGTGAACCGCCATCTGGTCGCCGTCGAAGTCGGCGTTGAACGCGGTACAAACCAGCGGATGGAGCTTAATCGCTCTGCCCTCTACAAGCACCGGCTCGAATGCCTGGATACCCAGACGGTGAAGGGTAGGCGCGCGGTTGAGCATGACGGGGTGACCCTTGATGACAACCTCGAGCGCGTCCCAGACGTTCTCCTTGGCTCTCTCGACCGCTTTTCTGGCGGACTTGATATTCTGCTCCGCCTTGGTGTCAACCAGGCGCTTCATAACGAAGGGCTTGAACAGCTCCAGCGCCATCTCCTTGGGCAGACCGCACTGGTACATCTTCAGCTCAGGGCCGACGACGATAACGGAACGTCCGGAGTAGTCAACACGCTTGCCGAGCAGGTTCTGACGGAAACGTCCCTGCTTGCCCTTGAGCATGTCGGAGAGGGATTTGAGGGCGCGGTTGTTCGGACCGGTGACCGGTCTGCCGCGTCTGCCGTTGTCAATCAGCGCGTCCACGGACTCCTGCAGCATGCGCTTCTCGTTGCGGATAATAATCTCCGGCGCGTTGAGCTCCAGCAGCTTTCTGAGACGGTTGTTGCGGTTAATCACACGGCGGTAAAGGTCGTTGAGGTCGGAGGTGGCGAATCTGCCGCCGTCGAGCTGAACCATCGGACGGATATCCGGCGGAATGACCGGCACAACGTCGAGAATCATCCACTCGGGACGGTTGCCGGAGAGGCGGAAGCTCTCGACGACGTCAAGACGCTTGAGCAGGCGGATGCGCTTCTGACCGGTAGCGGCTTCGAGCTCCTCCTTGAGCTCCTTGGAGAGCTTTTCGAGGTCGATTTCCTCGAGCAGCTTCTTGATGGACTCAGCGCCCATGCCTGCCTGGAAGTCCTCGTCGTACTTCTCGCGCATATTGTTGTACTCCGCTTCGCCGAGCACCTGATACTTCTGCAAATCACGGCAGTCGCCGGGATCGGTAACGATGTACTGGGAGAAATAGAGCACGTTTTCGAGCACCTTCGGAGAGATGTCGAGCATGAGGGCGATTCTGGACGGAATACCCTTGAAATACCAGATATGGGAGACGGGAGCGGCGAGCTCAATGTGCCCCATGCGCTCACGTCTGACCTTGGAACGGGTGACCTCTACGCCGCAGCGGTCGCAGATTTTACCCTTGAATTTAATTCTCTTATACTTGCCGCAGTGACATTCCCAGTCCTTGGTAGGTCCGAAAATCTTCTCGCAGAAAAGACCTTCTCTCTCGGGCTTGAGGGTGCGGTAGTTAATGGTTTCGGGCTTGGTTACCTCGCCGTAGGACCATTCTCTGATCTGATCAGGGGAAGCAAGACCGATTTTGATGGAATCAAAAATGTTGTTATCAATCATGGTTGACTTACTCCTTCCTTAAAAAACATCAGTGCTGTACTCGCCGAGTCCGAGGTAATCGTCATCGTCGTCCTCCTCGGTGTCGGCAAGGGACTCGTCAAACATGTTGCCTTCCTCGCCGCCTTCGTCAACGGTGTAGCCGTCCATGGAGGTCATGACGCTGTCCTCTTCAAAGCTGGTATCGGCGGCATTGACGAAGTCCTCGTCCTCCTCGAACTTCTGCTTGATGTCGATTTCCTCGCCGGCACGGTCGAGCACGCGGACGTCGAGCGAGAGCGACTGCAGCTCCTTGATAAGAACGCGGAAGGATTCCGGAATACCGGAAGCCGGAATATTCTGACCCTTGACAATCGCCTCGTAGGTCTTGACTCTGCCGACAACGTCGTCGGACTTGACCGTGAGGATTTCCTGCAGGGTGTAAGCGGCGCCGTAAGCCTCCAGCGCCCAGACTTCCATCTCGCCGAAGCGCTGTCCGCCGAACTGCGCCTTACCGCCGAGCGGCTGCTGGGTGACAAGGGAGTAAGGACCGGTGCTTCTGGCGTGAATCTTTTCGTCAACGAGGTGATGGAGCTTGAGGTAGTACATGTAGCCAACGGTGACGGGATTGTCAAAGCGTTCGCCGGTTCTGCCGTCAATCAGCCATGTCTTGCCGTCCTCGCTGTAGCCGGCGTCCTTGAGCGCGGAGAAGATGTCGTCCTCGTGCGCGCCGTCGAATACAGGCGTCATAATCTTCCAGCCGAGCGCCTTGGCGGCGTAGCCGAGGTGAACCTCCAATACCTGACCGATGTTCATACGGGAAGGTACGCCCAGAGGGTTAAGTACGATATCGAGCGGCGTACCGTCGGGCAGGAAGGGCATATCCTCGACAGGGAGGATTCTGGAAACGACGCCCTTGTTGCCGTGGCGGCCTGCCATCTTGTCGCCGACGCTGATTTTACGCTTGAGTGCGAGGTAAACGCGGACAACCTTGTTGACGCCGGGCTGCAGCTCGTTGCGGCTGTCGGCTCTGGTGAAGATTTTCACGTCAACGACGGTGCCCTGCTCGCCGTGCGGTACGCGCAGGGAGGTATCTCTGACCTCTCTCGCCTTTTCGCCGAAGATAGCGCGCAGCAGGCGCTCCTCGGCGGTCAGCTCGGTCTCGCCCTTCGGGGTAACCTTGCCGACCAGAATGTCGCCCGCCTTGACCTCGGAACCGATCTGGATGATACCGTCCTCGTCAAGGTATTTAAGGGCGTCCTCGCTGACATTCGGAATGTCGCGCGTGATTTCCTCGGGGCCAAGCTTGGTCTCTCTGGCTTCTGTATCATATTCCTCAATGTGAATCGAGGTGTAAACGTCGTCGCGTACAATTTTTTCGTTGAGGAGTACGGCGTCCTCGTAGTTGTAGCCTTCCCAGGTCATGAAGCCGATGAGGGCGTTCTTGCCCAGCGCGATTTCGCCGTTGTCGGTCGCGGGACCGTCGGCGAGCACGTCGCCTGCCTTGACGCGGTCGCCGCGTGAGACGATGGGCTTCTGGTTGAAGCAGGTGCCCTGGTTGGAGCGCAGGAACTTGATGACCTCATAGTCCTTGACGTTGCCGTCGTCGTACTGCACGCGGATATTGCGCGCGTCGACGCTCATGACGGTTCCGTCGCCCTCGGCGAGGATACATACGCCGGAGTCGGTGCCTGCCTTGTATTCCATACCGGTGCCGACGATAGGCGCTTCACTGCGGAGCAGCGGCACAGCCTGACGCTGCATGTTCGCGCCCATCAGCGCGCGGTTTGCGTCGTCGTTTTCGAGGAAGGGAATCATCGCGGTCGCCACGGAGACAACCATCTTAGGCGAAACGTCCATGTAGTCGAAGCGGCTCGCGGGCAGCTCGACGAACTCGTCGCGGTATCTGCCGACGACCTTGGAGTGGACAAATCTGCCGTTCTCGTCGAGCGGCTCATTCGCCTGCGCGACGTAGTAGTTATCCTCTACGTCAGCGGTCATGTAGATAACCTCGTCGGTGACAATGCCGGTTTCCTTGTCAATCTTGCGGAAGGGCGCCTCGACGAAGCCGTATTTATTGATTTTCGCGAAGGAAGCGAGGTAGGAAATCAGACCGATGTTCGGGCCTTCAGGCGTCTCGATAGGACACATTCTGCCGTAATGGGTGTAGTGAACGTCGCGCACCTCAAATCCGGCTCTGTCTCGGGAAAGGCCGCCGGGGCCGAGCGCCGACAGACGGCGCTTGTGCGTCAGCTCCGCGAGGGGGTTGGTCTGATCCATAAACTGTGACAGCGGAGAGGAACCGAAGAATTCCTTGATTGCCGCGGTCACGGGGCGGATGTTAATCAGGGAGTTGGGAGAAAGCGTGTCCATGTCCTGAGACTGGGTGGTCATTCTCTCGCGGACAACGCGCTCCAGACGGGAGAAGCCAATGCGGAACTGGTTCTGCAGCAGCTCGCCGACGCAGCGGATACGTCTGTTGCCCAGGTTATCAATATCGTCGGTGTTGCCGATACCGTGCGCCACGCAGTTGAGGTAGTTGATGGTCGCGAAGATGTCCTCAACGGTGATGTTGTTGGGAACCAGCTCCGTCGCGTGCTCGCGCAGCTTGTTTTTGAGGTCTGTCTCGTCCTCGGCGCTGTCCATCAGCTCGCAGAGGATATCGAAGCGGACGTTCTCACGGATGCCGCACTCCTTTTCCGCGTCGAAATCGACGTAGCAGGAGATGTCGACCATGCCGTTGGAAATCACCTTGACGACCTCGCCCTCCGCGTTCTTGACGTAGGCGACGGTAACGCCGGCGTTCTCGATTTCAAGCGCCTTTTCCTTGGTGATTTTCTCGTCACGCAGCGCCATGACCTCGCCGGTGCGCGGATTGGCAACCGGCTCCGCGAGGGCGTTGCCCTCCAGACGGTTGGCGATGCCGAGCTTCTTGTTGTATTTATATCTGCCGACGCGCGACATGTCGTAGCGGTTCTCGTCGAAGAAAAGGTTGTGGATATGGGTCTGGGCGCTGTCAACCGTCGGAGGCTCCGAGGGACGCAGCTTCTTGTAAACCTCAATCAGACCGGACTCGATATCGGTCGCCTGATCCTTCTCAATGGTCGCCTTGATGCGCTCGTCGTCGCCGAAGAAGTCGAGAATCTCCGCGTCGGAGCCCATGCCGAGCGCGCGGATAAAGGAGGTGACGGGGAGCTTTCTGTTCTTGTCGATACGCACATAGAATACGTCGTTGATGTCGGTTTCATACTCCAGCCACGCGCCGCGGTTCGGGATAACGGTGGTGGTATAGAGCTTCTTGCCGGTCTTGTCGTGATCCATCTTGTAGTACACGCCCGGCGAACGGACAAGCTGAGAGACGATGACGCGCTCAGCGCCGTTGATAACAAAGGTGCCGCCGGGAGTCATCAGCGGGAAGTCACCCATATAGACGTCGCTTTCCTTGATTTCACCGGTCGCCTTGTTGAACAGGCGCGCCTTTACCCTGAGCGCCGCCGAGTAGGTGGCGTCGCGCACCTTACATTCAATGACGCTGTAGTTGGGGTGATCGACGTCGAGATGATAGTCGATAAAATCGAGGACAAGGTTGTCCTGATAGTCGGTAATGCCCGAGACGTCCCGGAATACTTCCTTGAGTCCCTCCTCGAGGAACCAGCGGTAGGAAGCCTTCTGAACCTCAATGAGATTCGGCATGTCGATAACTTCATCAATTTTGCCGAAGCTCATGCGCTCGGTACGGCCGAGCTTGACGGGTTTGACATTTACCATATGCGTATCCACTCCTTCGTTTTTATCAGTCGCAAACAGAGCGCCGCCAAAACCGCAAAATAACACCGGACAAAAATGTCACGAAAATTCACTTGACAGACGGGATTTTTTGTGATAATATCCCCTTGTCAAAAGAAATTTTTTGGGAAATTTTATCGCCTTTTGGCACATAGCCCCATTATGGTACATTTTACTATTTTACGCTCCCAAAGGGTAGTTGTCAAGAGGTTTTTTCAAAAATTTCATGGAATTTTACAGTTTTTTAAATGTTAATTCTCCGGAGGAATTATTTTCCTCCGGAGTTGTTTTTTGCCGGCTGAACAAATCGCCCGGCGGCGTGTAATGATTTCGGATACGCAAGTTGTGATTTTCAGCTTCCGTAATCCTCCAGCACCCTGCGCAGCTTGTCCTCGCCCTCGATTTCGATACCTTCCTGCTCAAGCCTGCGCCGGTCGGATTTGGGCAGCGAATAGGTAAAGGTGTCGGTGGTGAGATACGGGTCGCTCTCTCCCTTGCGGTACACCACCAGCCTGCCGTGCTCGCTGCCGAGGACAAACGCTTTCGTCTCCTCTGTCGTCTCGGTCTGCGCCTGCGGCAAATGCGCGTTTATCACGGCGCGCTGCTTCGCCAGCTCCCCAATCAGCAGACATGACCAGAGTATCACGCCGGTTGTCACGATTAAAATGATTTTTCGCATAAATATCACCCTTCTTTACGCATATTTTCCCCTGATATTCATCGGATATTCACTCTTTTCCATAAAATTGAGTCAGGGAGCCGGATTTTTTTCTATTAGAAATTTTCAATTAGTTATTTATTTTTTATCGCGAAAGTGGTATAATAAGCAGTACGAATGTTCAGAGTGAATCATTATTATCATCGTTTTCGATATTGTTCAAAGGAGTTACTATGCGCAACAAACGTGAAACCGACATCAGCAGCTACACCGGAAAAGGTCCGGAGCAGCCTGAAATGACCTTCAAAAGAAGCGAAAGCGGCGCAAAGAAATTTTTCAAGGGACTCGGCAAGTTTTTGCTGACGGTGTTTTCCGTCCTGCTCGTTGCCGGCGTGGTGACGGGCGTTTCCCTGTCTATCTACATCATCGCGCTCGCGTCGGAGCCGACGGGTATCGACCTCAAGGCGAAATCCATGAACCAGACCAGCCGGATTTTCATCAAGGACAAGAAAACCGGCGAGTTCGCCGAAACGCGCAAGCTCTACGCCACCGAGAACCGTATCTGGATTGACAACCAGAATATTCCCAAGTACATGAAGGAGGCGCAGGTCGCGATTGAGGACAAGCGCTTCTATGAGCACAAGGGCGTGGACTGGACGCGTACCCTGTCGGCGGTCGTCATGCTCGCCACCGGCAAGGACTCCTACGGCGGTTCCACCATCACCCAGCAGCTCATCAAGAACATCACCGACGACAACGAGGTGTCCATCAACCGTAAGCTGCGCGAAATCTGCAAGGCGTTCAAGCTGGAGCAGGAATACACAAAAGACCAGATTCTGGAAGCGTACCTCAACGTCGTCAACTTCGGCAACAACTGCCAGGGCGTTGAAGCCGCGGCGCAGCTCTACTTCGGCAAGAGTATCAAGGACTGCACGCTGGCGGAATGCGCGGCGATTGCCGGCATCACCCAGAACCCTTCGCGCTGGAATCCGCTGATTTATCCCGAAAACAACAAGGAACGCCGCGAGCTGATTCTCAGCGAAATGCACGACCAGGGCGTTATCACCGACAAGGAATACGAGCAGGCGATGACCGAAAGCGCCAACATGACCTTTGTCGGCCGCAAGAACCCCACCGAGGAAGAGGACGACGAGAGCGACGTGCAGAACTGGTACTACGACCAGCTTTTCTATGATTTGCAGGAGGACCTCGCCCAGTACTACAACATCAGCACTGGCGCGGCGAGTGAAAAAATATACACCGAAGGTCTGAAAATCTACTGCGCGATGGACGAGGAAATGCAGAACTATATCGAGCAGGCGGCGATGGATATGGACAAGAGCGCCGACCCCAGCATTGAGCTCGGCTCCGTTCTGATGGACTTTGACGGCAGGGTTATCGCCACCGTCGGCAGCTCCAACCGCAAGACCACCGACCTCGCCTGGGACAGAGCGGCTCACTCCTCTCTGCAGCCCGGCTCCTCCATCAAGCCGCTGTTTGCCTATCCGATTGCGATTGAAAACAAGCAGCTCTACTTCTCCTCGCTCGTCAAGGACGAACCGATTGAAAAGTATGTCTACGACGCGGAATCCGGCACCTTCCGTTCCGGTCCTAACAACGCCTACGGCTCCTACCTCGGCGAAATCCTGCTGCCCGACGCGATTGAGCGTTCCTCCAACGCCACTGCCGTTCAGGTCATGGAAATGATCGGCGGTCCGCAGGTTGCCTATGAACAGGCAAAAATCAAGATGAATTTCCGTCACCTCACCGACGAGGACGGTCAGAATATCGGCGCCCTGTCACTGGGCGGTCTCAACGGCGGCGTTACCGTCCGCGAGATGGCTGCCGCCTACACCTATATGGGCAACGGCGGTCTGTACTACAAGCCCTACACCTATTACTATATCACCGACTCCGAGGACAACATCATTCTCGACAACCGCGACGCGATTCCGAAGCAGGCATATTCTCCCGAAACCGCGGCGATTATGAACCGTCTCCTCCACTACAACGTTGAAAACAGCCAGAACACCCGCGCTATGTACGCGCGCGTTGCCGGCTGGGACATCATCGGCAAGACCGGTACCACCGATAACGACACCGACTGCTGGTTCTGCGGCATGTCTCCCTACGGCGTCATGGCGACCTGGACAGGATTTGACAGCCCTGACCGCATTAACGACACCACACGCTCCGCCAAGTTCTTCGCCAATGTCATGGGAGAGTATCTCAAGGACAAGGAGCAGAAGGAATATGAGCTTTCCAAAAACGTCTTTCCGGCGACCTACAACCCCGTCACCGGTCTGATTATCTCCACCGAGAGCATTTCCGGCAAGTACATCGGTTACTACACCGAGGACAATATGCCGGCTTACGGCTCGGCGTACTATGAGGAATCCTCCGGGAACAGCTGGGATGACAGCAGCTCCGGCTACGAGTCTCAGGCTTCCGAGACCACGCCCGAAAGCTCCGAATCCGGCGGCGAGGAGCATCATTCCTCCGAGCCCGAACAGACCGAGCCCGGCGGCGGTGAAGAATCGTCCCAGTCAAGCGGCGGCGAGGATTCTTCCTCGCAGGCTGAACAGCCCCACGAGGGCGGCGGCGGCGCCGATCGCGCGCAGCCGTAGTACACAAGGCAAAACCGTTTGATACTTGCGCGCAAGCGCAGTCAACATATCGCGGAGAGCAATCTCCCAACTAACGCAAAGGATGGTATGAACACATGGTATCAGTAGCAATCATGGGTCACGGCGTCGTCGGTTCCGGCGTAGCCGAAATTCTGCTGACTCACAAGCAAAAGCTCTTCGCCAGTGTCGGCGAAGAAATTTACGTCAAAAAGGTTCTTGATTTGCGTGAATTTCCCGACAGCCCTATCGCTGACCGCTTCACCAAGAATTTTGAGGACATCATCAACGACCTCGAAATCCGCGTGGTCGTCGAGGTCATGGGCGGACTTCACCCGGCGTATGAGTTTGTTTCACGCTGCCTGAAGGCAGGCAAGAGCGTCGTCACCTCCAACAAGGAGCTTGTCGCCGCTTACGGCGCGGAGCTGCTGGAGCTCGCCCGTCAGGAAAACGTCAACTTCCTCTTTGAAGCGAGCGTCGGCGGCGGTATTCCGATTATCCGACCGATGAACCAGTGCCTTGTCGCCAACATCGTCAACGAGGTCGCCGGTATTTTGAATGGTACAACCAACTTTATTCTGACTAAAATGATAGAGGACGGCATGCAGTTTGAGGACGCGCTCCGTCTGGCGCAGGATCTGGGCTTTGCCGAGAGAAATCCCGCTGCCGACATCGAGGGTCACGACGCCTGCCGCAAGATTTGTATTCTCGCCTCTCTCGCCTTTGGCAAGCACGTCTATCCCCAGTCGGTACATACCGAGGGTATCACCAAAATCACCCTTGAGGACGTGAAGTACGCCGAGAAGTTCGGCTTCGTCATCAAGCTGATTGGCAGGGTCAAGAAGCTGCCCGGCGGAAAGATTGACATTGTGACCGCGCCGATGCTGGTGCCCTTCAAGAGCCAGCTCGCCAACATTGACAACGAGTTCAACGGCATTATGGTGCGCGGCGACTGCACCGGCGACGTCGTATTCTACGGCAGAGGCGCCGGCAAGCTGCCTACCGCCAGCGCGGTGGTTGCCGACGTGGTGGACTGCATTTCCCACCTCAAGCAGAGACGCTTTCTCTACTGGGCGGACGGCGACGGCAGCAACATCATCAACGTCAACGACTCCGTATTCGCGATGTATGTGCGCGTAAAGGGCAAGGACGCTGTCAGCAAGGCAAAGGCGCTTTTCGGCGACATTCAGCACATCTCCATGCCGGGCAACAGCAGAGCCGCGTTCACCACCGGCGAGATGACCTACGGCGCGTTTATTGAAAAAATCAACAAGCTCGCTGCCGACAACGTGGAGATACTCTCCACCATTCGTATCGGCGATTTGTAATTTGGTAATTGGGTAATCACACGATTGCTTTGAGATTCAATGTCTCAAATAAAGAAAAAGGGAGTATATAGAAATGAGTTTAATCGTTCAGAAATTCGGCGGCACCTCTGTTGCCAACGCCGAACGCGTGATGAACGTGGCGAAAATCGTCACCGACACCTTCGCGCAGGGCAACGACGTGGTCGTAGTCGTATCCGCTCAGGGCGACTTCACCGACGTTCTTGTCGACAAGCAGATGGAAATTAACCCCAAGGCTTCCAGACGCGAGCAGGATATGCTGCTGGCTGCCGGCGAGCAGATTTCCATCGCTCTCCTCGCCATGGCGATTGAAAAGCTCGGCTATCACGCCGTATCGCTTCTCGGCTGGCAGGCAGGCTTTGAGACCTCCTCAAGCCACACCAGCGCCAGAATCAAGAGAGTGGATCCTTCCAGAATCCGCGAAGCGCTTGACAGACGCAATATCGTTGTCGTCGCCGGCTTCCAGGGACTTTCCCGTTACGGCGACATCACCACCCTCGGCAGAGGCGGCTCCGACACCAGCGCGGTCGCTATCGCGGCGGCAATGCATGCGGATCTCTGCCAGATTTATACCGACGTTGAGGGCGTATTCACCGCTGACCCGCGCAAGGTTGAGAACGCGAAGAAGCTCGACGAAATCTCCTATGATGAGATGCTGGAGCTTGCCACCCTCGGCGCGCAGGTGCTCAACAACCGTTCTGTAGAAATGGCGAAAAAATACAATATCGAGCTTGAGGTTCTTTCCTCTCTGACAAGAGCCAAGGGCACTATCGTAAAGGAGAAATCAAAAATGGAAAAAATGTTAATCAGCGGCGTTGCCAAGGATACCGATATCGCAAGAATTTCAGTGACCGGCGTACCCAACAATCCGGGTATCGCGTTCAAAATGTTCTCCAAGCTGTCCAAGAAGGACATCAACGTTGACATTATTCTCCAGTCCATCGGTCACGACGGCAAGAAGGACATCAGCTTCACCGTCGCCAAGTCCCGCGGTCAGGAGGCTGTTGACGCGCTCAAGGATTATATGGAGAGCCACGGCGCAAGCGGTATTCAGCTCGACGAGAACGTTGCGAAGATTTCGATCGTCGGCGCCGGTATGGAGAGCCACGCGGGCGTTGCGACCAAGATGTTTGAGGCGCTCTATGACGCGCAGATTAACATTCAGATGATCAGCACCAGCGAAATCAAGGTTTCCGTCCTGATTGACGCGGTTGACGCTGACAAGGCGGTCAAGGCTATCCACGCGAAGTTCTTTGACTAAGACTTTCTCCGTGCAGACAGGTTAGCGTGAACAGATAAACACCAACGGCGGTTCGTTTGAACCGCCGTTTTAGTTTGTCGAAAAACTACCGTTTGTCTTTCGATGATGGTAAAATTTTATGCCGTT
>CAMVTS010000030.1 GCA_947170465.1 uncultured Clostridia bacterium | reverse complement strand
GATGATTCCGTTGATTTTCCTCATAAAAAGCCTCTACATTTTTATCTTCAAAATATTATTTATTTCGTATAAGGTTCATGAATAACCTCATAGCAAACAGCGGTCAGCATATGCCAACCGCTTTTATTTTAATATTACGCAGCTGCCTTGTCAAGAGCGTCGTAAACCGCGTCTGTAAACTGGTTATGGGAATAGGTGGCGCCGGAAATGCTGTCAACCTCATCGGGATTGATTCTACCTATGATTTTCTTAGCGTACTCCTCGCTGCCCTTGATCGCCTTTTGTGCTTTATTGTAGTAGTCCTGATTTTTGATCTCTCCGTTCACCATACCGTTTTTTCGTCCTTTAGTGTTCCGTCCTCCCCGTAGGTTTTGAACTCGCAGGCGGTAATGGCATTGTCCTTGATGGTGATGGTAACTTCTCCGTAGCCGTTGCCGTTGCCTTCCTCATCGCCTGAAAACACTGCGCTTTTGCCTGTATAGGTGCCGTCCTTATAGGTCTTGCTCCCGCCGCAGCCGGCAAGCGCACAGGCGAGGATAAGGGCAAAACTTAACAATGCAATGATTTTTTTCATACTGTTACTCTAACTATTTGTGTTTGTAACCGGTGATGAACGTCATTATCATACATACAATAGAAGAAATAGCCCAGAATTTATGCCGCTTTATCAAAACTCTCCCTCGCGCAACGTAGTTAGCAACGACTAACTACAAGGTATTATACTATGAAAACACTGACCGGGCAACCCTTTTGGGCTGCCCGGTCTAGTTTTTAGGGCTGTCTTAGTGCGACAGCTCCTTTTTGGCGAGTGCGTCTGTAAGCCGGGTTCTGTCTTGAACAGCCATCTATCTTGGCAGTCGGTTACCCGAACCTGCTCAATGCCACCTCCTCAGGACACGCCGAGCAGGCGTTTCGCGTCCTTCCACGGTGTTGCTTCAAATAGGGTTTACACGGCAGAGTGGTCTCCCACTCCCCGGTGAGCTCTTACCTCACCTTTCCATCCTTACCCGGATAACGGGCGGTTATTTTCTGTTGCACTGGCCCTGGGGTCGCCCCCGGCGGCAGTTAGCCGTTATTTTTGCTCTGTGAAGCCCGGACTTTCCTCGCACAGTGCCTTTCGGCAGCTGCCCGCGGCTGTTCGGCGCACTCGCTTTATTTATCATACCGTAAAAATGTGAAAATGTCAAATTATTTCCGATTTGCTCTTGCCAATTTATTCTTTGTGGTTTATAATAATTCAGGTTAGAAAGGAGTCATTAAGATGGATATCAGACAGGAATCATTAAAATTGCATTATGAGTGGAACGGCAAGATTGAGGTAGTTTCCCGCGTGCCGATCAGCAATTCTGAAGAGCTTGCTCTCGCCTATACGCCCGGCGTTGCTGAGCCTTGCCTCGAAATTCAGAAGGATTATGATAAGAGCTTTGAGCTGACCAGAAGAAATAATCTGGTTGCCGTCATCACGGACGGCACGGCAGTCCTCGGACTGGGCGATATCGGTCCGGAGGCAGGTATGCCTGTAATGGAAGGAAAATGCGCGCTGTTTAAGGCGTTTGGCGATGTTGACGCGTTCCCTCTCTGCGTCAGAAGTAAGGACGTAGATGAGATTGTCAACACTATTGCGCTCATCAGCGGTTCTTTCGGCGGAATTAATCTGGAGGATATCGCTGCCCCAAGATGCTTTGAAATTGAAAGAAAGCTCAAGGAAAAATGTGATATTCCGATTTTCCACGACGATCAGCATGGTACGGCGATTATCGTCGCAGCCGGACTGCTGAATGCGCTCAAGCTGGTTGGAAAGCGCTTTGATAACATCAAGATTGTGATGAATGGTGCCGGCGCAGCCGGTATTGCGATTGCCAAGCATCTTCTCAATATGGGCGTTAGGGATATTACACTCTGTGACAGCAAGGGCATCATCTGCAAGGGTGACGAACGCCTGAACGCAACCAAGCGGGAGATGGCGGAGATTACCAATCTTGAACACAAGACCGGTACGCTTGCCGACGCAATGAAGGGCGCGGACGTTTTCCTCGGCATTTCCGCTCCCGGCGTTGTCAGTGAAGACATGGTGCGTTCCATGGCGGAGAATCCGATTATATTTGCCATGGCGAATCCTACGCCTGAAATTATGCCTGACCTCGCCAAAAACGCCGGTGCCGCTGTAGTGGGAACCGGCAGAAGCGACTTCCCGAATCAGATTAACAACGTCCTTGCGTTCCCCGGTATTTTCCGCGGTGCGCTGGATTGCCGCGCCAGCGATATCAATGAGGAGATGAAGGTTGCCGCTTCGTTTGCGATTGCCTCTCTGGTTGAGGATGACAAGCTGTGCGCAGACTACATTCTTCCCCATGCTTTTGACCCGCGCGTCGGTAAAACCGTTGCCGAGGCAGTCAAGAAAGCCGCGATTGAAAGCGGCGTTGCCAGAATTAAATAATTCGTTTCCGCATATAGAAAGAACCCGTTTTGCCGGGTTCTTTCTTTTATCACAGTTCTAACGCTCTTTTCTCAAGGGCGTTTTTTTCATTGGGAAGCGTTTCGTCAATGACTTCCTCCAACAGCTGATGCAGCACCTCTCCGATTTGCTTGCCGTCAGTGATTCCGATAGAGATTAGGTCATGACCATTGATTGCGAGTTGCTTTAACGTAAAACACTGCCGCTCCGTAAGAATACGGTTTGTTTCTTCCATCATTGCTTCAAGTGCGGCGCGTTTTTCTTCTCTGCAAAAATCGGACTGCGCCATTAAATCAGCCAGCTGAACCTGAAAGAGTCTTCTCATATTCTCCTCTCCCAATATCTGCAACAGTCGTTTAATCTGTCTGTGCGAACCCCGGTAACGCGCGTCATGATAGGTTATCAGCAGAAGACAGGAGCGTGTTACTTCGTTGGAAAAGCGCAGACGGTGAAAAACGGAGGAGGCTATATCGGCGCTGAGCGTAGGATGACCGCGGAAATGTCCGACGCCGTTTTCCCCTCTCAGACTTACCTGTGGTTTTCCGATGTCGTGAAAATACATGGTCAGTCTCAGAATCGGCTCCGGTGCAATCAGACTCACTGAGCGCACCATATGACGGTAAACGTCAAAACAATGATGAGGATTGTGCTGGTCAAAATCAAAGGTTGGTATCAGTTCCGGAATAAAAATCGCTATGACATCACGGTATTCATTCAGTATCGTCTCAACGCCCTTTCCGCAGAGTATGCCGATAAGCTCTTCCCTGATTCGTTCTGCCGCTATATATTGCAGCAAGGACGCGTTTCGGTGAATCGCGTCTGAGGTATCTTTTTCAATGGTATAGTTCAGTCTGGAGGCAAATCGCAGCGCCCTCAGAATCCGCAAAGCGTCCTCCTGAAAACGCTTGTCAGGATTGCCTACACAGCGTATAAGACGATTATGTAAGTCATTCACTCCTCCAAAGAGGTCAATCACGCCGGTTTCTTCCGCGAAAGCCATCGCGTTAATGGTAAAATCCCTGCGCGCCAAGTCCTCCCTGAGAGATGGCGTAAACTTCACCTGCTCCGGATGACGGTTGTCAAGATACTCGCCGTCTATTCGGTACGTGGTTATTTCGTATGGCTGATGGTCAAGGACAACGGCTATCGTGCCATGCTTGATGCCGATTTCCACCAGGCTGCAATCGGCGAAGCACGCCTTGGTCTGCTCCGGTAAAGCGGAGGTACAAACGTCCCAGTCGTGAGGCGCTTCCCCGTTCAGACCGTCACGGACGCAGCCGCCTACCACATAGGCTTCATAGCCTTGCCGATGGAGTCGTTCCAGTATAAATTGTACCGATTGTGGGAGCTTCACGTTATTTGGCTCCTTTAACGTCATTCTTATGCTTTTCAATGGACTTGTCCGCTAAGGTGTAAAGCAAGTTGAATCCGACAATTATCAGCACTGCTAGAACAATCAAAAGAATCCATGCCGATGTGCTGAGCAATACCAGACTGAAAAGATTGCTAAAGAATACAAAGGCTATTGTCAGACCGATAACGCTGACTGCAAGCATGGCACCACGCAGCGGGTTAAACGGAATAGACAGACGGACAATGAGCAGTAAGCCTGTCAGCGCGTTGATATAGACGGCTACGGTTGACAATTCCTTAAACGAAATGCTGAAAATCTGACTGCATACCGTAGCAGCGATTACACTGACAATCACACAGATTGCCGCCGGCAAAGCACGGCTGATGATGTTGCGGGTAAAGTTACCTTTGACGATATTTTTATTTGGCTGGAGAGCCAGTACAAACGACGGAAAACCAACGGTCAGCGCGCCGACAAGCGTCAGCTGAATCGGCTGAAAAGGATAAGGTGTGGAAACAAACAGGAAGAACAGCGCCAGCGCCATGGAATAAATGGTTTTAACAAGGTACAAGGAGGAGCTGCGTTCGATGTTATTGATGGTTCTTCTGCCTTCTGCGACGACATGAGGCATGGCAGCGAAGTCATTCTCGACCAATACCAGCTGTGATACATTGCGTGCCGCTTCACTTCCGGACGCCATTGCAACAGAACAATCCGCTTCTTTCAGCGCCAGGACGTCATTGACGCCGTCACCGGTCATGGCAACCTGATGACCCTTTTCCTTGAGTGCAAGAACCAGCTTTTTCTTCTGAATCGGCGTTACTCTGCCAAAGACATTGTATTTTTCAGCCGCTTCCGCGAGTTCCTCATCGGTCTTGATTTCATTCATATTAATTGCGCGGTCGGCGCCTTCAATGCCGGTATCACGCGCGATATTGGCGACCGTGTGCACGCTGTCGCCGGAGATTACCTTGAGCGTTACGCCCTGATCCTTGAAATATTGCAC
This sequence comes from uncultured Clostridia bacterium, assembly GCA_947170465.1. Taxonomy (GTDB): domain Bacteria; phylum Bacillota; class Clostridia; order Oscillospirales; family Acutalibacteraceae; genus Ruminococcoides. The sequence continues at coordinate 26,187 of CAMVTS010000030.1, read as the reverse complement.
CGTTTCGTTAACGTTATCACGCAGGGTGTCTTTTATCAGCACCAGCGCCATCGGGGTGAGATCATCAGGGAGCGTTCCTCTGACAATCGGCTTTGAGGAATACGCCACCGCAATAATGCGGACAGTTTCGCTCAGCTGATTTATTTCATTATAAACGCGTTTGTATTTTTCTTTATCAGAAAATACAAATTCAGCAGCGCCCATGATATAGGTCTTTCCGTTGGCAAATTCACCGCCGGACCACTTAGTTTCAGAGGAAAACGGTGTGAATACGGTAACACCAACCGGTTTTACACCGTCAATATATCCGCCGATTGCTTCCAGCGTTGCATTGATGTCATCGCTGGCATAATAAATCGAAGATAGGGCAGTTTTGATGTCCTCCTCTTCACAGTCAAGCGGTACAACGTCAGATACATGCATGGAGTCCGCTGTCAAGGTGCCGGTTTTGTCAAGGCAAATCGTATCAACACGGGCAAGCGTTTCGATGCAGTACATTTCATTGACCAATACCTTTTTCTTCGAAAGACGAATGATAGAAACCGCGAGAACCGAACTGGTCAGCAGAATCATGCCGCCCGGAATGATTCCGACCAATGCTGCAACTGTACTGACTACAGCAGTTTGCAGGTCTGCTCCCTGAAAGAAAAACTGCTTTGAAAACAGGATGATTCCCAAGGGAAACAGTACAATCGTACAGAGCTTGATGATGAGCTTAAAGGATTTCAAAATCTGAGAGTTATTCTTTTTTATGTATTTAGCGTCATTATTGATTTTGGCAGCATAACAATCTGCACCAACTCGAATAACCTTCGCCCTGCACTTTCCCGCAGAAATGAAACTGCCGGACAGCAGCTCGTCATTTTCCTTTTTCTCTATCAGATTGCTCTCACCGGTCAGAAGGCTTTCATTGACCTTGCAGGTACCGCCTGCTACCACGCAGTCCGCCGGAATCTGACTGCCGCGTGACAAAATGATAATATCGTCCAGCACCAGCTCTTCCTTGGAAAGCTGAACCTGTTCTCCGTTGCGGACAACTGTCACCTTGCTTTCAGTCAGAATGGTGAGCTTGTCTACACTACGTTTGGAACGGATTTCCTGGATGATACCGATAATCGTATTGAAAAATACGACACCGATAAAAAGCATGTTTTTATAGGAGCCTACCAGCAGAAGTGAAATAAATAATAAAATGTTCGCAAAATTGAAAAGCGTACAGATATTATCGTAAAAAATGCGTTTGATAGATTTTGTTCTCAACGTTGTCGTGTGATTTATCTGACCATTTGCCACTCTCTGCGCAACTTTTTCTGATGATAAACCTTGCAGATTGTCTTCCATTACGAACCTCCAAAAAATAAGGTGACAGCCACAGTAAAAAGAAGTGTCTATACCCATTTCTATGCCAAAATTATCAATTTATATTATATATCCCATAACAATTTTGTCAAGAGATATGATAATCATATTTTAACTTAATAAAATAAAAATTTAACTCTGTTATCTCCTTATGAAAATGCAAAAACTAATTTAGGCAACAGAAAGAAGGTGATGTTTTGAAAAAATTATCTATTCGAGTCATTTCACTGATTAGTGGACTGTTGCTATTTGGCAGTCAGAGCGCTTTTGCCGTCTGCGCAAAGGAAGTCTATCTGGGAGGACAGCCGTTTGGTGTCAAATTTTACAGCGACGGCGTAATGGTCGTTGAACTGGAAGAATTCTATAACGGCGCACACTACGTCTGTCCGGCAAAGAAAGGCGGTATTCAGGCTGGCGACGTGATAAAAGCCATCAACGGAGAGGAAGTCGTCACCAATGAGAATTTACAGCAAATTATCCTGCAAAGCAAAGGAAAAGAACTGACAGTCAGACTGGAACGTAACGGCAAGGAGCTGCAAAAATCAGTCCAACCGGAAATGAATACCGCAGGCGCCTTTCTGCTTGGCGCATGGGTGCGTGACAGCTGTGCCGGTATCGGAACGGTCACTTTCTATGATGAAAACCGTTTGGCGGCACTGGGGCACGGTGTCTGCGACAACGACACCGGTGAGCTGCTTCCGTTAGCCAGTGCGGAAGTTGTCGGCGCCAATATCAGCTCAGTCACAAAGGGAATCAAAGGAAAAGTCGGAAGTCTGAACGGTTTCTTCTCAGAAAACACGCTCGGAAGTCTGACAGAAAACACAACGATAGGCATCTATGGAACAACAATCGACAATTCCTATCAGAAAAATCCAAAAATAGAAATCGCGGATTTTAATGAACTGGAAACCGGAAAAGCGTGGATAATCACTTGCGTAGAAGGAAGTCAGCCGATGTCATATCAGGCAGAAATCACAGAGATTCGGAACAATGATTGTCACAATAATGAAAATTTTGTCATAAAAGTTACAGACTCGCGGCTTTTAGACGAAAGTGGTGGAATTGTGCAAGGCATGAGCGGCAGTCCCATTGTCCAGAACAACAAACTGGTCGGCGCTGTCACCCATGTGTTTCTGAATAATCCTGTCGAAGGGTATGGCGTATCAGCACAATTTATGGTGGAGTCAGAATGATTGGGCACAATATATTGTGTTGCTCTTCAAGTTCGTTTGTTAGTCAAAAGACCGTTGCAAAAATTTTTTGAAAAATCTTCACGGAAGGTATTGCCAAATTTGCCATTTTATGGTAATATAATCTCACAACAAATTTTGAAGGAGATTTTGCAAATGGCTAATAGTATTAAGTTGATTATCACCGAGGATGCCGCCGATTTCTCGCCGGAAGCGTTGAAATTATTTCAAGATTTTAATATTTTGCCGACCTTTTGCGGAAAAGACGGAGAGGAGCTTTTTGGCAGAATTGTCAGCGAAACGCCGGACGTTGTCGTGATGGACGCGTTCATGACCAGACTGGACGCTATCGGCGTGATGCGCAGTATCAAACGACAAAACTGTAAGCAACCTCTGTTTCTTGTCTTTTCATCCTTCCACAGCTCTGTGTTGGAGCGCGAAATAATGAATTCCGGAGCGGATTACTTTGTCCTGAAGCCCTATGACGTCGGACAGCTTTGTGAGAACATTTCTCTTCTATCCAAGAAAAAGAGCGACAGGCATCTTGGCGCACCAATTTCATTTGATGATTTCGGTATTGAGCTGAAGGTCACGCATATTCTGCATGAAATCGGTGTTCCGGCGCATATCAAGGGTTATCATTATCTTAGGGATTCTATTATTATGTCGGTGGAACACCCGGAGATTATCAACGCGGTCACAAAGCAGCTCTACCCTGCTGTTGCCAAGAAATACGAAACCACCTCTTCCCGTGTGGAAAGAGCGATTCGCCACGCAATTGAAGTTGCCTGGGACAGAGGTGATGTAGACGTGCTTAATTCGTATTTTGGCTACACCATTCACAACGACCGCGGCAAACCCACCAACAGCGAGTTTATCGCCATGATTTCTGACAGACTTCGTTTGCAAATCAGAAACGCCAGCTAAGACTGATTCTCACCTTATCATTAAAAAAGCACCGCATTTCAGTACTAGAAATGCGGTGCGATTCATTTTATTTCGTCCGTCCGATATCGTGACGGAAGTGCATACCTTCAAAGCTGATTCTGTTAACCGCCGCGTATGCTTTTTCCAGTGCTTCATCCAATGTCGGCGCGGTTGCGGTAACGCCGATGACTCTGCCTCCGTTGGTATAGAACTTGCCGTTTTCATATTTAGTACCGGCGTGATAGACGGTGGCGCCTTCAACCTGACCGCTATCATCCATGCCAAACATTTCGATTCCCTTTTTATAGGAAACCGGATAACCGCCGCTTGCCATAACGACACACGCAGCTGCGCCGTCATACCATTCGATTTCCAGCTCTTCCAGGCGCTCGTCAATAACTGCTTCGCAGATATCAACCAGATCGGTTTTCAGTCTGGGCAGAACGACCTGTGCTTCCGGATCTCCGAAACGGGCGTTGTACTCAATAACCTTGGGACCATTGGGCGTCATCATCAAGCCGAAATACAGGCAACCCTTGAACGGTCTGCCTTCTGCGTTCATCGCCGCAATCGTGGGCTTGAAGATGGTTTCCATGCAAATCTCGGCTAATTCGTCAGTATAATAAGGATTCGGGCTGATAGTACCCATGCCGCCGGTATTGAGTCCCTCATCATTGTCGTAGGCGCGCTTGTGATCCTTGGAGCTGACCATCGGCTTGACGCATTTTCCGTCAGTGAAGGCAAGCACAGATACCTCAGGACCGGTAAGAAACTCCTCGATCACTATATTGTTGCCGGAATCGCCGAACTGCTTGTCTTCCATAATGGACTTGATTGCCGCAACAGCGTCGTCGATTGTCTGCGCAATAATAACGCCCTTACCGAGTGCCAGTCCGTCAGCCTTGACGACTACAGGAACGGTATTCTCGGACTTGACATAGGCAATTGCTTTTTCTGGGTCGTCGAACACTTCGTATTTTGCGGTAGGAATACCGTATTTTTTCATCAGGTTCTTGGAGAACACCTTGGAAGCCTCGATAATCGCCGCATTGGCGTTCGGACCAAAGGCTCGGATGCCTGCTGCCTGAAACGCGTCAACCATACCGTCTGCCAACGGATCGTCAGGTGCGACAAAAGCGAGGTCAATCGCGTTTTCCTTCGCAAATTTCACCATGCCCTCTTTGTCCATGACATTGATGCTGACAAGCTCAGCGTCACGGGAGATACCGCCGTTGCCGGGAGCACAGTAGAGCTTGGTGCATTTTGGGCTTTCGAGCAGCTTCTTGATGAGCGCGTGCTCTCTGCCGCCGGAGCCAATCATTAATATATTCATATTGTTACCTCAGCATATTAGTGGTGGAACAGGCGAATACCGGTGAAGGACATTGTCATGCCGTACTTATCGCAGGTTTCGATAACATTATCGTCACGGATAGAACCGCCGGGCTGTGCGACATACTGCACACCGGAGCGCTTGGCTCTCTCAATGTTGTCGCCGAACGGGAAGAACGCGTCGGAACCGAGAGATACACCGGTGAAGGTAGCTAGCCATTCCTTCTTTTCCTCTCTGGAAAGGGGTTCGGGCTTGGTTTTGAAGAACTGCTGCCAGATTCCCTCTGCCAAAACGTCCTCATAATCGTCAGAGATATAGACATCAATGGTATTGTCGCGGTCAGGACGGCGGATATTGTCGACGAAGGGCAGGTTCATTACCTTCGGATGCTGTCTGAGGAACCAGATATCCGCCTTGTTACCGGCAAGACGGGTGCAGTGAATTCTGGACTGCTGACCGGCGCCGACGCCGATTGCCTGTCTGCCCTTAGCGTAGCAGACGGAGTTGGACTGGGTGTATTTGAGGGTAATCAGCGCAATCAGCAAATCGCGCTTAGCTTCCTCGGGCAATTCCTTGTTTTGGGTGACGATGTTCTGCATGAGCATGGCTTCGTCAATTTTCAACTCATTTCTGCCCTGCTCAAAGGTCACGCCGAATACATCCTTGTGCTCGATGGGAGACGGAACATAATCGGGATTAATCTTGACAACGTTATAACTGCCCTTTCTCTTGGTCTTGAGAACCTCAAGCGCTTCGGGGGTATAGTCAGGAGCGATGATACCGTCGGAAACCTCGCGCTGCAACAGCTTGGCGGTCTGCAAGTCGCAGGTATCGGAAAGCGCTACCCAGTCGCCGTAGGACGACATTCTGTCAGCGCCTCTTGCCATCGCGTAAGCGGAAGCAATCGGAGAAAGCTCTAAATCATCCACAAAATAAATCTTTTTGAGCGTATCGGAAAGCTCGGTAGCAACCGCTGCGCCAGCCGGACTGACGTGCTTGAAGGATGCCGCCGCAGGCAGACCGGTTGCCGCCTTCAGCTCGCGGACGAGCTGATAGGAATTGAAAGCGTCAAGGAAGTTGATATAACCGGGCTTGCCGTTGAGAACCTCAACAGGCAGCTCGCTGCCATCCTGCATGAAAATCTTGGACGGCTTCTGGTTGGGGTTGCAGCCGTACTTTAACATTAATTCGTTCATTCTTCTATCCCCTTACTTGTTTTTATTGATAATTCTGGAATCTGCTTCACCGGTGGCAATGTCAATATAGCGGACAAACAGAGAAACCTTGTTATCCTCATTGAGCGCGTTCCAGATTTTTTCAGCAAAAGCGTCGATATCGTCGTCGCCAATTTCTACCAGAGTCGGCTCGCCTTCAAAGCTCGGAAGCGGATTGCCGTCGTCCATGTAAGTGTGGATAAATCTGCCCTTGCCGGCAAGCGGCGCGTCATAGGAGAAGGTGTAACGCTCACAGCAGGACGGGTCACCGTCAGCGCTCTTCAAGATGGACATAGCGTAGTTCATCTTGCCGTCGGAACACTTGACGATTCCGGAAATACGCGGTGTATAGTTCGGCTCGTCCGGCTCAAACTCACGCGTGCGCAAAGACTGCTCAAAGGTGAGCTGTTGGTTCATCAAATCATAAATGGTATCAGTCTGGTCGCCGTTGGTGACAATGGTCTTGTTGCCCAGAACACGCACGGGCGCGTATATTATCAGCGACGGGTCAACGAGCTTGGAAGGGTCAAAGGCTTCGGTCTTGATGCCGTCCTCTGTCTCAACAAAGACTCTGTTTCTGCTGTTCTCGCTTCTGCCCATGATAAAGTAGGCGATAACCGCCTTTGTTCCGTCAGCGCTTCTGCCGAGGACAATGCCTCTGCCGGGATAACTGGTGGAAGCAATTTCTTGTGTGAGTGATACTGCTTTCATAAGTTCCTCCTTAATCGAGAATTTCTGTTTTATTGTCAATCACTTTGATTTTATCGTTACAGAACAGGTTGACCGCTTCGGGAAGAATTTGCCATTCCGCCTGTTCCATGACACGTCTTTGCAAAATCTCGGGCGTATCGCCGTTTTGTACGGCAACAGCCTTCTGCATGATAATAGGACCGCCGTCGCATACCTCATTGACGAAATGCGCGGTAGCGCCCGTCACCTTGACGCCCTTTTTCAGCGCTTCCTCATGCACACGCAGACCGTAATAGCCTTCGCCGCAGAAGGAAGGAATGAGTGCCGGATGAATGTTTATAATTCTGTTGCGGAAATTTGAGATAACCTGTCCGCCGAGAATCGTCATGAATCCGGCAAGGACAACCAAATCCGCCTGCTTTTGCTGCAACAAGGCAGTCAGCGCGGCATCATATTCCTCGAACACGGCGTAATCCTTGCGTCGGATAACCTCGGTGGGAATATTATTCTCCGCCGCCCTTGTCAGGGCATAGGCTTTGGGATTGGACGAAATAACACAGGTGATTTTTCCGCCGGTAATCTTTCCGCTTTTTTGCGCGTCTATGAGCGCCTGCAGGTTGGTTCCGCCGCCGGAAACCAATACGACGATATTTTTCATCAGGCGAACACAACTCCTTCGCTGCCTTCAATCACTTCGCCGAGCACAACCGCGTCCTCGCCGTTTGCCCAGAGAACCTCCAGCGCCTTGTCGGCTTCCTCCTTGGCAACCGCAACGACCATGCCGACGCCCATGTTGAAGGTGTTGAACATATCGTGCTCGGAAATATTGCCGACGCGCTGCATCAGCTGGAAAATCGGCAGGACAGGGATATTCTCCTTGACAATTCTTGCCGTCATGCCGTCCTTTAACATTCTGGGAATATTCTCATAGAAGCCGCCGCCGGTGATGTGAGAAACCGCCTTGACCTCTACCGCCTTCATCAGCGCCAGAATCGGCTTGACATAGATTTTAGTCGGCGTCAGGAGCGCCTCACCAAGAGGCTTGTCAAGCTCGGGATAGGTGTTGTGGATGGTTTCCTCATTGATATCAAATATCTTTCTTACCAATGAGAATCCGTTGGAGTGAACGCCGGAAGAACGCAGACCGATCAGCACGTCGCCGGAAGTGAGCTTGGAGCCGTCAATCATCTTGGGCTTGTCGGCAATACCGACGCAGAAGCCGGCAACGTCATACTCATTCTCGGGCATAAGGCCGGGATGCTCGGCGGTTTCACCACCGACGAGCGCACATTCAGACTGTACGCAGCCTTCGGCGATACCCTCTACAATAGAAGCGACCTTTTCAGGAATATTCTTGCCGATCGCAATATAGTCGAGGAAGAATAAGGGCTTTGCGCCGCAGCAGATGACGTCGTTGACACACATAGCGACAGAGTCAATGCCGATGGTATTATGCTTATCCAGCAGGAACGCCAGCTTGATTTTTGTTCCGACGCCGTCGGTACCGCTAATCAGTACGGGTTCCTCCATTCCGGCAAAATCTGGCTTGAACAAACCGCCGAAGCCGCCGATTCCGGAAATAACGCCGTCAGTTTTGGTACGGGCAACGTGCTTTTTCATCAGCTCGACCGCCTTGTAGCCGGCTGTAATGTCAACGCCAGCCGCCTTGTAACTCTCAGAAAAGCTTTCCATAATCATCCTCCGTTATTTTCTGTTGATTTTATTGGCGTATTTATCGACAAAGAAGGTCGTGGGTACCTCTGCGGAATAGTGCTCGGTAAAGCAGCCGTCGCAGAGGTCAATATGCGCGTCCTTCACGCTCTCGCGCAGGCTCTCAACGCTGAGATAACCCAAGGAATCCGCGCCGATTTCCTGACGGATTTCCTCAACGCTCATGCGCGTGGCTATCAGGCTTTCTTTGTCGTGGATATCAATACCGAAATAGCAGGGCGACACAAACGGCGGCGAGCTGATGAGGATATGCACCTCTGTTGCGCCGGCGTCACGCAGTAATCCAACGATATGCTTAGTAGTTTCGCCACGGATTATCGAGTCGTCAATAACAATCACGCGCTTACCCTCTACATTGGAGCGCAGCGCCGTGAGCTTAGTCTGCATGAGACGCTTTTTCTTCTCCATGCCGGTACCGACTTTTCTGCCGATATATTTATTCTTCATGAAGCCCATGCCGAACGGAATACCGGACGCTTTCGCGTAACCCTCGGCAGCGATAATGCCGGAATCCGGTACGCCGCAGACCATGTCGGCTTCAATGGGATACTCTTTGTAAAGCAGCTCGCCCAGACGGATACGCGCCGTGTGAACACTCACGCCGTCAATCACGCTGTCAGGGCGCGCAACGTATACATATTCAAAAATGCAGAAGGAAGTCTTTTCATTTTTTTTCTTTTGATGATAGCTGAAAAAACCGTCCTCGGTGATAACGATCATCTCGCCGGGCTCAACGTCGCGGACAAACTCTCCTCCGACGCTGTCAATCGCGCAGCTCTCGGAAGCGATGATATAGCTGTTGCCGAGCTTGCCGATACACAGCGGACGGAAGCCGTAGCAATCACGGAAACCAATCAGTCTGGTCGGCGCGCAAATCACAGCGGAATAAGCGCCTTTGAGCTTATCCATGGCACGCAGCACCGCGTCCTCTAAATTATCTGTCACGCAGCGCTCTGTCGCGATGACATAGCCCATCAGCTCTGCATTGGAGTTAGACTGGAATATCGCACCGCCGCGTTCCAGCTCCTTGCGGATTTCCGGAAAATTAGTAATCGCGCCATTAGCCGAAATAGCGATGGAGCCTTCACGATATCGGAGCACAAGCGGCTGGTTCGCCGCGCGGTCAAGACTCTGACTGGATGTATAGCGCACATGTCCGATGGTAATTTTGCCGCTTTTAAGCTTTTCGAGCACCTTCGGAGTGAAAACCTCCGAAACCATGCCCAGCTCCTTGACGGTGGAAAAAACCTCGTTTTCATTCACGGTGATACCGGCGCTGATTTGTCCTCTGTGCTGGAGACCAAACAGCGCGTCATGCGTGATTGCCACACTGTCGAGGCCGTCGTTATTATAAAAACCGAATACGCCGCATTCATCCATGGCTTTTTCGGTAAAGGGTATGTTCATCTGTTTCATTAAAGCTCAGCCACCTTTGCCTGCATTGCTTTATCCTTTTCAGCGACGCCCTGCGCCATCTCCGCCTTCATATCCTCGAGCTTCTGCGCAAGCACTTCGTCGGACAGAGCGAGCATTTCTACCGCCAGAATCGCCGCGTTAGCCGCACCGTCTACCGCGACAGTAGCCACCGGAATACCGGTCGGCATCATGACGGTCGCCAAAAGCGCGTCCATGCCGTCAAGCTGTGCGGATTTGCAGGGAATTCCGATAACCGGAAGGGTTGTTTTTGCCGCGAGAACACCGGCTAAATGCGCCGCCATGCCTGCCGCCGCGATGATTGCGCCAAAGCCGTTTTTACGCGCGCCGGCAGAAAACTCAATGGCAGCGTCAGGCGTTCTGTGAGCGCTCATGACATGCACCTCGCAGGGAACGTCAAACTCCCTGAGCTTTTTGACTGCCTTGGAAACAACGGGAAAATCGCTGTCTGAACCCATGATGATAGCTACCTTTTTCATAATTCGCTCCTTATTCGCATGATTTTATTTAATCACTTTATTATATATAATTCCGGGCAAAAATGCAATAGGATAAAAGAATTATAACGAAAATAGGGCTCGCCGCTGAGACGAACCCTGCATCATTATGGTTTTCTTGCCGGGATAATCGCTTCATCTATGGTGGCTTTGTCCTGCCCGTCCTTGAGTTCCTCCAGACTGCCCGAATCGCGCATATGCGGAAAAAGCGTCTCCATGCGTTTATCGTTAAAGTGCTCATCAAAATAATAGCCCAGAGTTGTCTGCGGAGGCTTGCACTGGACGCGCTGGTTCCAGCGGTAAATGGCACCGACGGTCATGAAGGCGTTATACAGCATGAAGAAAAACAGTACCGCAAGAATGACCGAGCCGTACTTTTTGGGGATTTTTTCAATTTGGCGGGAGACAAACGGATAGAGATATCTTACCCAGATAAGTCCCAGAAAGCCCCAGAATAAGCCGTAGAGCAGGCTGGTTCTGCCGTTGATGTTGAGCGGCATGTCGCTGTAATCCCATGAAACAGTGCCTACGAGCATCTCCTGCCCCCATGAACAGATATATTCAAAGAAGCAGCCGAGCACGGCGCCGATGATAAAAATAAGCGTGTCGCTGAGCTTGTAGAGCTTATAGAGCACAATCGTCAGCAGACAGGCGCCGCCGCCATAGACCGGAATAAAGGGACCGTATACCACACCGACACGGAACTCAAAATGTCCCTCAACGATTAATGCGTACACTGTTTCGATACAGGTACCGATAAAGGATCCAATCAGGAAAAGCGCAAAAAGCTTGGAAAGGCACAGACCGGAAGCAAAGGGCTTGTCCTCCTTTTTCTCATAAACCGTGGAATATTGCTTCATGTTTTCCGCCTTGACCGCTTCCAGCTTGGCGGTGAGCTGTTTGACATAGGTTGACCGTCGCAGTTCGGGAAAGGCAAGCGCTATGCGCTTCCGGAGAATATTGTCGGTAAAAAGGCGGTTATAGTTCTGCGTCAACTCTTCCAGCTTGCGGCTGTCCACGTCGTCACCGGTTAAATCAGCCAGATTGTTCAGCTTGCGGACGCGTCTTTTCAGCCGGATGACTGATATGAATGAAGATACATAGTCAATCAGCAGTAGAAGGCAGAGGGATAATGCGATAATCATACTGACAATCGGCGGAATCAGTCCAAGTATCATATCCAGCAGCGGAATCAGCATCAATACCGCAAAAGTACCGCCAAGTCCTAACAGCAACACATACGGAAGCGTGATGTAACTTCCGATGGCAAAACGCATGGATGAAAAATTCCACGGTTTGCAGCCGAGAAATTTTTCGGTCAGCCATCCAATCAAAACACAGTACACAGAAAGCAGAATGGCGGAACCGACATAGACGATAAACATGTTTTTTGTCAGGATTTGGAACAACAGATAGCACAATAAGCCGCCAAAACCGTAACTGGGACAGAATGGCAGCGTCAGAAAGCCGTTATTGTAAAAGCGGTGCTCTGTGATATAGTGATATATGCCGCTGTATAACCACCCCAGAAACGACATAATCAGAAAATACCACAACAGGTTGATAATATTCATAGTGTTCCCTCTCCCCAAAAAACAGCGGTCAGAAATTCTGACCGCTGAAAATTGTTTATTCGCCGTCCTTCCAGATTTCTTTGATGGCAGTCACGCTGCCGGCAAGCCCCTGAATATCGGAAGGAATGATAATTTTTGTCGCCTTGCCGTCCGCCGCTTTCGCAAAGGCTTCAAGACTTTTCAGCTGAATAATACGGTCTGACGGCGCTGCTTCATTGAGCATGCGCAGCGCGTCGGCATTCGCCTTCTGAACGGTGAGTATCGCTTCCGCCTCACCTTCGGCTTCACGGATTTTCTGCTCCTTGACTGCGTCTGCTTTCAGAATAGCGGATTCCTTCAAGCCCTCAGCCACAAGAATCTGACTGCGCTTTTCGCCTTCCGCGTCCAGAATACGCGCGCGGCGTTCACGCTCCGCCTTCATCTGCTTTTCCATGGCGTCCTGAATCTCACGCGGCGGCAGAATGTTTTTCAGCTCGACACGAATCACGCGGATTCCCCACGCGTCGGTCGCTTCATCAAGGATAATACGGATTTTATCATTGATGGTATCACGGCTGGTGAGCGTATTATCAAGCTCAAGGTCACCAATAATGTTTCTCAGCGTGGTGGCTGTGAGATTCTCAATCGCGCTGAGCGGTCGCTCTACGCCGTAGGTATAGAGCTTCGGGTCGGTGATTTCAAAATACACGACCGTGTCAATCTGCATGGTGACGTTATCACGCGTAATAACCGGCTGCGGCGGAAAATCGACAACCTGCTCTTTTAATGATACCTTTTTGGAAATTCTGTCCACAAAGGGCACCTTGAGATGCAGACCGGTTTCCCATGTCGCATGATAAGCACCTAAACGTTCAATAACGTAGGCGTGTGCCTGCGGCACAATCTTGATGTTGCGGGCAATCAATATAATAATAACCAACAAAATACCAATAACAACAAATAAACCAACGAATTGCATATTTAATCCTCCTGTTTTTGTGTTTCCTCTACAATCAGACGGACACCCTCAATATCGAGAATTTCAACCTTTGTGCCAACGCTGATTGGCGTGATTTCTGACTGCGCGCTCCATGTTTCGCCCTTTACCTTGACTTGTCCGACAGAAAAAGGATCGACAATTTCGGCAGTCACAACACCTGTCTGTCCAATCAGGCGGTCAGCATTGGTACTGACCTTACTGCTAGCCCTGCGAAAATGCTTGACAATCGGACGCGTTACTACCAGCGAAATAGCGGAAACAACGAGAAACACGATAAGCTGAATAAAAATAGACGGGGTAAAAATAGTGGAAACAGCCGCTGCGACTGCTCCGAATACAAACCAGATGGATACCAGCTGAGTGGTAGCCGCTTCGCAGACTGCCATCACAATCGCGAATCCTATCCATATAAAGGGCATATATCGTTCCATTGGAAAACACTCCTTTCGTCACTATGATTCTATCACAATGTAACACATACGTCAAATATTTTTTCTCAGAGACGCTTTAATTTTATTTGCCACATGAGTTATTATATGCTATAATATTAAAAAGAAACCATGAATTCAGGTGATATTATGACAAATGATGCCTTTGACGAGGGTATTGCCCTCGGCGGATTGCGCAGTAAACGTGAAATTAAGGTCTTAATCTGCTATCTGTTCGCAAGCGTTAATGATTCACTCAGCGAAAGTCTGGTAACAGAGGCGATTATTGAATATGAACTGGCTAATTTTTTTGAAGTCAAGGCAGCGTTTGATGAACTCCTGCGAGGCGAGAATCTCCGAAAAGCAGGTATCGTGGATAACGAACAGACATATCTGCTCACGGAACAGGGCAAAATGATTGCATCACAGCTGGAAAGCACGCTCGCCTATTCTGTCAAGGAAAAAGCGCTGAAATGTGCCGTTGAGTTGCTTGCGGAACGCAAAACCGCGCGCGAAAACACAGTGGAGATCACGAAAGATGAGAACGGCTACCGCGTGAATTGCCATGTTTCCGGCGGCGATGTTGATTTGCTGCAGTTTTCTCTCTACGCGCCGGATATTGAACAGGCGGAGCTGATGAAGCAAAGCTTTCTCAGCTATCCGGCAGTGGTATTCAAAACGATGCTTGCACTCATGACGAAAAACAAAGAGAGCGTCGGCGAGGCGCTTGAGGAGTTGTTTCTGCGTTAAAAGAACAAGTTCAGCGCCAGAATCAGCGTAACGCCCGGTATGCCGCCAATGGCGGATAATAGAACAGACAACAGACTGACGGGAATGGCTACTCCGGTTAATCCGGAGGTCAGATTGACCGCAAAGAGCGTTCCCAGTCCAAGCGCCATGCTTAACAGTGCCCGACGTACCGGGCGCTTGTTTTTTGCGATAAAATGAATCACGGCAAAGACAAGCAATGTTCCCAACAGTATCAAAAGCATTTCCCACCAAGGCATATCAAACATCTCCGCATAAAAAATAGACCGCCGGAACTCCGACGGTCTATTATATGCGTTGATTCAGAAAAAAATGCTGTTAGCCAATCAGGTTATAATAGCTGAGTATGTTGAGCGCAATAACAAAGATAACGAATACCGCAGCAAACACCTTCGTCCAACGAGAGAGAAATGCGTCAATGGAGCGCGCCTTATTCTTAGAGAAATAAGAGTCAGCCGCACCGGTAACAACGCCGAGACCCTGCTGGTTGCCTTCCTGAAGGATGATGACCACGATAATCGCGATTGATACAATTGCGAGCAAAATACCGAGTACAATACCCAAAGCGTTCATTACAATCGTCCTTTCATTTGCGGAAATCCGCAGATAGCATAATTCAACTTATTTATATTAACACAGTTTTCAAAAATTTTCAAGTGTTTTTAGAAATTTTTATAATAAACTGAGCTGTTCATCATTGGAGTCCTCACTGGTTGGCAACGCTCCGAGAGCCGGCAGGGATTTTGTGCGGTAGCGCTGCGGCTTTTTGAAGGTTCCTTCCTTGTATTCCGACAACGCAAAGAGACGATGCCCTTTCTTGAGCTTCATGACAGCCACACCTTGTGTGGAACGCGTCGCCTTCAATGCTAAAGCGCCGGTATGCACCAACAGCATTCTGCCGGAGGAGGCTGTAAAGAGCACTTCTTTATCCTCGTTAATCCAGAGCATGGCAGCAAGCGGATTCTTGTCAGAATACGCACCGGTCAGCTTTTTGCGGTTAGTCTTGGTAGCATAAGACTCTAAAGGTACTTTGGCAGCCTTTCCGTTCTCAAAGGCGAAAAGCAGGATTCCTTTATAGTCCTTGGTAACGACCAGATTGACAGCGTTTTCGTCCTCGTCCATGCCCAGCTTGGCGGCAACATATTCGCCGAGGACGGAGGTTTTGGTGTCAGTGAAGTCGTTTGCCTTCGCCTTATATACCTGTGACTTATCGGTAAAGAACAGCAGGTCGCAATTGTTGCTGGCGGCGATTTCCTGGATGACTTCGTCGCCGTCCTTGAGCTTATGGGCTCCCATCATACGCAGATTCTGTGTTTTGACTTTCTTGAAGTAACCTTCCTTTGTGAAAAAGAAGGTACAGGGATAATCGGGAACCTCGTCCGCTTCCTCTGCATAGGAAGCGGTATCCTCGTAGATAATCATGCTCTTGCGCGGCTGCCCATACTTGTCGGCAACCGCCTTGAGCTCCTTAACGATAATCGTCCTGACGCGGGATTTGCTTTTGAGGATTTCGTCCAGTTCGGCGATTTCGCGCTCTAAGTCCTCAATATCCTGGGTACGTTTGAGAATGTACTCCCGGTTGAGATGGCGCAGCTTAATTTCAGCGACATACTCTGCCTGTACCCGGTCGATGCCGAAACCAATCATCAAATTTGGCACAACCTCCGCTTCCTCGTCGGTCTCGCGGATAATTTTGATAGCCTTGTCGATATCGAGCAGAATCTTTTCCAGACCTTTGAGCAAATGCAGCTTTTCAGCCTTTTTAGTGCGGTCGTAGAAGGTGCGGCGCTTGACGCACTCCACTCGGAAGGCTATCCATTCCTCCAGCAGTTCCCTGATGCCTAACACTCTCGGCGTGCCGGCTATCAGGACATTGAAGTTGCAGGCGTAGCTGTCCTCCAGTGTGGTAAGCTTGAACAGCTTTGCCATCAGCTTGTCAGGGTCCGTACCGCGTTTGAGATCAATCGTGATTTTGAGACCGTCGATACCGGTTTCGTCACGGACATCGGAGATTTCTCTGACCTTGCCCTGCTTGACCAAATCAATAATTTTTTCGATAATGACCTCGCAGGTGGTCGAGGACGGAATGGAGAGCACGTCAACACAGTTGGCGCTCTTGTCGTAGACGTATTTTGCGCGCAGACGGATACTTCCCTTGCCGGTCTCGTAGACCTGTTGAAAGGCTTTTTCGTCGTAAATAATCTGACACCCACCGCTGAAATCGGGCGCCGGCAGCGTCGAGAATAAATCATGCTTTGGGTCACGGATTAACGCCGCGGTGGTTTCACAGATTTCGCGGAGATTAAAGGAACAGATGTTGGAAGCCATGCCGACAGCGATACCGGTATTGGCATTGACCAGCACCGACGGGAAAACAGCCGGAAGCAAGGTCGGCTCCTTCATGGTGTTGTCGTAGTTGTCAACAAAATCAACGGTGTCCTTGTCTATATCGCGGAACAGCTCGCTGCAGATTGGCGCCAGCTTTGCTTCTGTATATCGGGAAGCCGCCCACGCCATATCGCGGCTGTAGAATTTACCGAAGTTGCCCTTGGAATCAACATAAGGGTGCAGCAGCGCTTCATAACCGCGCGACAGCCTCACCATGGTATCGTAAATGGCGGAATCGCCGTGAGGATTGAGCTTCATGGTTGCGCCGACGATATTCGCCGACTTGGTTCTCGCACCGGTAAGCAAGCCCATCTTGTACATGGTATAGAGCAGCTTGCGGTGCGACGGCTTGAAGCCGTCAATCTCCGGAATTGCGCGAGAGAGAATGACGCTCATCGCATAGGGCATGAAATTTTCGCGGATAGTGGAGACAATCGGCTGCTCAACCACCTCGCCGGCGCCGTTGATGACGCCCTTGATTTTCTCCGTCTTGGGAGTCTTGGGTGTTTTCTTTCTGGGCAATGATTGTCACCTCCTCAGCTGACGTCCAGATTGTCAATATACTCGTTGCCGTGCTCGACGATATAGTCCTTGCGCGCCTGTAGGTTATTGCCAATCAAAATATCAAAGATTTCCGCGGTCTGTGCCGCGTCGTCCGGCATGACCTTAATCAGCCGGCGCGTCTGCGGATTCATGGTTGTGAGGTTCATCATGTCGGGCTCGTTCTCGCCAAGTCCTTTGCTGCGCTGAATGGTGAACTTCTCCTTGCCGATTTCCGCAATGAATCTATCCTTCTCTATCTCGTCATAAGCGAAATAGACGTTGTTTTTCGTGGTAATTTCGTATAGCGGTGATTCCGCGATAAAGACCTTGCCCTCGTAAATCAAGGTAGGCACCAGACGGTAAATCATCGTCAGCAGCATGGTGCGGATATGAAAGCCGTCCACATCGGCATCGGTACAGATGATGATTTTATTCCAGCGCAGCGCATCCATATCAAAGGTGGCGAGATTTTTGTTCGCCTTGGATTTAACCTCTACGCCGCAGCCGAGCACCTTGAGCAAGTCGGTGATGATATCGCTCTTGAAAATCCGGTCATAATCAACCTTCAGACAGTTGAGTATCTTGCCGCGGATGGGCATAATCGCCTGGAAATCAGGGTCTCTCGCCTGTACGCAGGCACCCTTTGCAGAGTCGCCCTCTACAATAAATAATTCTCTGGCAGAAATATCCTTACTGCGGCAATCGACGAATTTTTCAACACGGTTCGTCATGTCAAGATTGCCGGAGAGCTTCTTTTTGATGTTCAGACGGGTTTTCTCCGCGTTTTCACGGCTGCGTTTGTTGACGAGCACCTGATTGGCGATTTTCTCCGCTTCCAGGGGATTTTCAATGAAATATACCTCGAGGCTCTGGCGCAGGAAAGTTGTCATCGCATCCTGAATACCTTTGTTGGTGACCGCCTTTTTTGTCTGGTTTTCGTAGGACGACACACTGGAAAAGGAAGATATAACACAGACAAGGCAATCCTGAATATCCACATATTTGATTTTGCTTTCGGATTTATTATACTTGTTATTCGCTTTCAGATAGCTGTCAATCTGGTAGGTAAAGGCATTCTGCACCGCCTTATCCGGCGCGCCGCCGTGCTCCAGCCAACTGGAGTTGTGATAATACTCGGTGATGCTGGATTTATTCGAAAAGGCAACCGCCACGTTAATTTTACATTTATATTCCGGCTTATCATCGCGGTCGCGCGTCATTACCTCGGTTTCCCAATGCTGGACAGAGGTCAGACCTTCGCCGCCGATTAACGCAGCGACGTGGTCGACAATGCCGTTGGCGTACATGAAATTGGTGGTATCGAAGCTCTTGCCGTTCTGGTTGCGGAAAATAAACTCAACGCCGGCGTTGACAATCGCCTGTCGCTTCATCACGTCCAGGAAGTATTCCGGTTGAATGTCAATATCGGTGAATACCTCTAAATCGGGTTTCCAACGGATACGCGTGCCGGTATCTTTTTTATTGTACGGCTCCTTTTTGAGGCCGCCAACGTTCTCGCCCTTCTCAAAATGCAGGGTATAGCGCATACCGTCACGGCGGATTTCAACATCCATATACTCAGAGCTGTACTGTGTGGAACACAGACCGAGGCCGTTCATGCCAAGAGAAAACTCGTAGCTCTCTCCCTCGTTATTATTATATTTGCCGCCGGCGTACATCTCGCAGAATACCAGTTCCCAGTTGTAACGGTCTTCGACTTTATTGTAATCGACCGGAATACCGCGTCCGAAATCCTCTACCTCGATGGAGCCGTCCGCATAGCGGGTGACAATGATTTTTTTGCCGTAGCCCTCTCTCGCTTCGTCAATCGAATTGGAAAGAATCTCAAATACCGAGTGCTGACAGCCGTCAATGCCATCAGAGCCGAAAATGACCGCCGGTCTTTTTCGTACCCTGTCCGCGCCTTTCAGCGTGGTGATACTGGTATTGTCATATTCCGTCGTCTTTTTTCTTGCCATTCTATTCTTCCTTCTGTTTATTTTTCGCCCTTGAGCTTCTGAATTTTATCGCGGAGATAGGCGGCATGTTCAAATTCCAGCAGCTTGGCTGCCGCTTTCATCTCTTTGGTCAGGGCTTCTATCATCTGCTGGCGCTGTACCTTGGTCAGCTTGCGCGTGTTCTTGAATTCCTTCTCGCTGTGCGTGGAAATTTCGATGATATCGCTGACCTTCTTGACAATTGTCTGCGGCACGATGCCGTGCTCGACGTTGTACTGATGCTGGATCTCGCGGCGGCGGTTGGTTTCCTCAATCGCAACGCGCATGGATTCTGTGACCGAATCTGCATACATGATAACAAGACCTTCGCTGTTGCGCGCAGCACGTCCGACTATCTGAATCAGCGAACGCGTACTGCGCAGGAAGCCCTCTTTGTCGGCGTCGAGAATCGCCACCAGGGAAACCTCCGGAATGTCCAGACCTTCGCGCAGAAGGTTGATGCCGACCAGTACGTCAAACTCGCCCAGACGTAAATCGCGGACAATCTCCATACGCTCTACCGTGTCGATATCGTGGTGCATATAGCGGACGCGAATACCCATGGTTTCCAGGTAATTCGTCAAATCCTCCGCCATCTTTTTGGTCAGCGTGGTGACAAGGGTGCGCTGTTTTTTGGCAGCGCGGACGTTGATTTCGGACACTAAGTCGTCGAGCTGTCCGTCAGTCGGACGGACGGAAATTTCCGGGTCAAGGAGTCCTGTAGGACGAATAATCTGTTCGGCGACAACCGTGCTTTTTTCAAGCTCCAAATCGCCCGGCGTGGCGCTGACAAAGACCGCCTGGTGAATCCGTTCATAGAATTCATCAAAATTCAGGGGGCGGTTATCAAACGCCGATGGCAGACGGAAGCCGTAATCCACCAGGCTCTTTTTTCGCGCGTGATCGCCGGCGTACATGCCCCTTACCTGCGGTAAGGTCACATGGGATTCGTCCACGAACAGCAAAAAATCATCCGGAAAATAATCCAGCAGCGTAAACGGCGCTGAACCCGGCGCTCTTCCGGACAGAATCCGCGAATAGTTCTCAATACCGGTGCAGAAGCCGATTTCCTGCAGCATTTCCATGTCATAGCGGGTACGCTGCTCGATGCGCTGTGCTTCCAGCAGCTTGCCGTTTTCGCGGTAATACGCGAGCCGTTCGTTGAGCTCACGTTCAATCTCCGCCAAGGCGGTATGCATCTTCTCACGCGATACAATATAATGCGACGCCGGATAAATCGCCGCATGACGCAGAATTGCTTTCAGCTCTCCGGTAAGAGGATTTATTTCGGATATCCTGTCAATCTCGTCTCCGAAAAATTCCACACGTATAATCGCGTCATTGGAGGCAGCCGGAAAAATCTCCACCACATCTCCCCTGACGCGGAATTTGTTTCTGACAAAATTAATATCGTTGCGCTCATATTGCAGCTCTACAAGCTTTTTTACCAAATCATCACGGGATTTCTCCATGCCGGGACGCAATGAAATCACCATGTTGCGGTAATCAATCGGGTCGCCTAAGCTGTAAATGCAGGAGACGGACGCAACGATGATTACGTCGCGTCGCTCTGACAACGCCAAGGTAGCGCTGTGGCGCAGCTTGTCAATTTCGTCGTTGATGGAGCTGTCCTTTTCAATGTAGGTATCAGTCTGGGCAACATACGCCTCCGGCTGGTAGTAATCGTAATAGGACACAAAGTATTCGACGGCGTTCTCCGGAAAAAACTCCTTAAACTCACTGCAGAGCTGCGCCGCCAATGTTTTGTTATGCGCCAGCACGAGCGTCGGACGCTGCAGGCGCTCGATAACATTTGCCATCGTAAATGTCTTGCCCGAGCCGGTAACGCCCAGCAGGGTTTGCTCCTTGTTGCCCTCCCGGATGCTCCGCACCAGTTTTTCGATTGTCTGCGGCTGGTCGCCTGTAGGCTGATACTTTGAATGTAACTTAAATTCCATTTTCTTCTCAATACTCCATTAAGCCGCTCTCGCGAAGAGATAAATACCGGCTGCCGCCGATAATAAAATGGTCGACCAACCGGACACCGACGCCCCTCAGCGTATCGTAAAGCATTTTGGTGACACGCAAATCGTCTTTGGAGGGCAGAATATTGCCGCTGGGATGGTTATGCGCGATAAACGCCGTTTTGCTGTTATGGCGAATTGCCAGCTCCACGATTTTGCGGACGGGCATCTCCGCAGTGGCGATTGAGCCCTTTGCGACAATGTCAAAGTATATCATACAGCCCTTTGCGTCTACCAACAATAAGGCGACCGCTTCGGCGGTTCGTCCGATGAATTTTTGCTTCATCCATTCGCCGAGATTGTCCATATCCACCTCATTGTTGGTGGAATGAAAGGATTCGTAGTACAGCCGTGTGATCTCCGGCAGCATTTTCAGAAATGTCGCCGCAGCTTCGGAAAGATGAAAGTCGCGCTGCAGCTCATCTACCGGCGCACTGCAGACGCCCGCTATCGAAAAATAACGGTCAAGCAGTCTGTGCGCCAGTTCATTCGTGTCCTTACGAGGAATGGCGTAGAAAAGATACATTTCAAGCGCCTGATGTTCTTCGAAGCCGTCAAAGCCGTTCTCGATAAAGCGTTTGCGCATGCGTTCCCTGTGTCCGGCATGTACAGAATCCTTTGGTGACGCCATAATTGTTTCTCCCGGTGTTATCCCTCTTTGACGCCGTACTGTTCGTAATACGCGTCAATCGCTTCCTTGAGCTTGTCATCAATGATGACTCTTCCCTTGTATTCTCTGTTGTGGAGATGCTCGACAACCTCTGCCATGGTAACAATCGCAGTGGTCTTTAAGCCGTATTTTTCTTCAATCTCGCTCAGTGCGCTTTTTTCACCCTGACCTCTTTCCATGCGGTCAACGGATACAACCAGGCCGATTGGATTCACGTCGCCCTGTGCCTTGATAATCGGCAACGTTTCTTCAATAGAGGTACCGGCTGTGGTGACGTCCTCGATAATAACAACCTTGTCGCCGTCGTTGATGGGACTGCCCAGAAGTATACCCTTATCGCCGTGATCTTTGACTTCCTTGCGGTTGGAGCAGTAACGGATATCAGCGCCGTACTTCTCGCTGATAGCGATAGTTGCCGCTACGGACAGCGGAATGCCCTTGTAAGCGGGTCCGAACAGAACGTCAAAATCAAGTCCGAAGGTGTTGTGAATTGCCTCGGCATAGTAAGCTCCCAGCTCTCTGAGCTGCGCACCGGTTCTGTAAAAACCGGTGTTTACGAAGAACGGTGTTTTTCTGCCGCTTTTCGTAACAAAGTCACCAAATTTAAGTACCTGGCAATCAACCATAAATTCAATAAATTCTCTCTTGTAAGCTTCCATAATTTCCTCCAAAACTTCAAATATTTGTTTGAATAAGTTTTCTTTATATTGTAACACACAAATTTCTGAATGTCCATATAATTTACAAGCCTGTAATCACTAAAAAACGGCTCACGTCAGTTAGACGAAGCCGTTTGTTTGATTTATTGCCTTTCAAAGGTAACATCGTAACCATTATATGTCACAACGATAAATTCGCTGTCGCCGGATTTTTTGACGTCAAACTGCGACTGTGTATCGTCGTCAAAAAGAACGTTGATTTTATCGCCCTCCAGCTTGTAGGTGCCGGAATGGGTACCGTCCGAAGGGTCTCCGGGAGACATCCAGAAGCTGAACGTGCCGTCGGAATGAAAAATAAGACTCCCCTGGTAATTCGTGTAATTGTTATTGTAAACCTCGTTCAGCAGAACCTCGTCGCCGGAAGCATTTTGGGCAGACATCGGTATCCATGTGCTTTCCCCGAGCTCAATACTTCCGGAGCAACCGACACATATAACCGCGATAAAGATAATCATCAATCCGCACATTGCTCTGCGCATGAAAGGCACCTCAATTCTTTCCGAAATAAACGATACAGTCGCCGTAAATCACCTGAAAGGAAACAGGCGTGCCGTTGTCCCATTCAGTAACCTCTATTTTCATGTTTTTGTCGTTGGTATAAGTGGCGTGAATCTTCTCGCCCTGCACCACATAGGCGCCGGAATCCGCTTCTCCGGCTGTCAGAGTATCACGGAAGGTACCGTCGCTGTTGAAGGTCAGCGTACTGTTGGCATAATTGCTGCCGAACGCCTCTCTGAGAGAAACCTCCTCGCCTGTGTGAACATCCTTAGCAGTCAGACTCGGAATATAGGTGGCGTTAAAATAGCTGACCGGAACGCCTTCGTCGGTGGGAACCTGCACGTCAATCTGCGTCTCTACACGGGAAACGCCGGTTTCCGCAGGAGCTGTTGTTGCCGCTTCCGTGTTTTGAGAAGTCGTCGCAGATTGATTGTCTGTTGACGGTGAAGCAGAAATCGCTGTTGTCGGCGTAGTGATGACCTGCGTCGGACTCTGCTCCTGATTGCCAAAACCGGGTATGCCGCCGTTCATCAGGAAAAATACGCCGGCAACTACCGCTGCGACAACAACCACCGCTACAATTATCAGGATAATAAGCGGAGCATTAGAGCCTTTCTGACTGTGCTTGCCTGCCATTACTGGTTCTCTCCTTCCGTTGTCTCCTGCTTCATGCGCAGCAGAACGCTTCTTTTGACCATCTTGCCTTTATAATAGATATACTCGTCGCCGTCAGCGCTTTCGTCTATTTCCAGCTTTTTGATTTCATCATCCACCGGAACAACCGCTTTTTTGCGCTGTTCCAGTTCGCGGCGCTTTTCTTCTATTTTCCTGTCAACCGCCTTGCCCTGCGCAGCCTTGTCCGTCACCATGACAAACAGGCGCTTGTAGACAGCGGAATTGATGATGAACGCCGCAATTGACGGGACTATCAATAACCCCAATACGACAGTGGCGATAATCAGAGCAATCACATTGCCGCCGCAGCACATCAGGACAGAGGAACAAATAACCATGAGCAAAAACAGTCCGAAAGTGGCAATCAAGTTCGATTTCAACTCGCCGAAGCTCATGAGCAGGCTGTTCTTGTAAATCGCCCCCATGGGCAAATCAAAAGTAACCGTCATGAGCGGTACATAAAAGAAGATGAACATAACGACAATTGCCATCAGAATACAAATCGTCATCAGCACATAAAAAGCGTTGTTACTCTTGCCGAACTGAAAATACATATAGATGGACGAGGAAGAAAAAAAGGCGGCGACGAAATACAGCAGTCCGTGAATCAGAAATCTTCCGAAATTCTCCCTGACAGCCGCCGTAAAGGTACGGAACACATCAATATTTTCCTCTCCCATCGCGATGCCGAGAGCAACCTTGACAACGCCGGCGTAAAACGGCGCGGCAGGGATAATCGCAAGCAGTAATACAAACGGGATATTCCAGCCGGTCAGCGTATTGATTGCGTAAAAAATACCGAGAAAAACTGCCGCCGGTACCGCGAACAGTACATTTGTGAACAGCAGCTTCGGAAATCCGTGAAACAGCCGACTGAATACCCTTGCAATCGGCAGGGATGGTGTTGCGTTTTCGTTCGCCATGATTGCCTCCCATGAGATACTAAGTAAAATGAAAAGCGCCCGCAAACAGCGTCCATAAGACTGTGTCGAGCAAAGCGGCACAGAAAGTCATAATCAGCGCCGAAAGATAACGTGAGCTGTAGAGCCGCAGCCGCTTCAGCGCCGGCTGAGACACAGACTCTCGTCCGATTGCCAATAGGAATTGGTTTTTTGAAAAATGAAACGCGTGCGCCGCGAACATCGAGAGCGCCACACAGAATAAAAATGTTCCGGGGAGAAGCACCAATACATAAAAACCCATACCGCCGATTCCGTTGTTCAGAAACAGCGAGGCAGCTGTCAGACCGGTGCCGAATCCTTTGAACAGCACGGTAAAAACGCAAAACGGCAGACCCCAGGGAGCCATTCCGAGCAAATATACCGCTGTGAGAAAGAGAAAGTCAGAGGCGAAGCAGGCACAAAAAACGCCCAGCGCACCCTTGGCAAGCCGTTCGCTCAGATTAGTCGTAAAGAGAAAATCCAGCGATTGCAGCAAGCTTTTGTCAGCTGCTCCGGCACAGACAGCACCGCCTATCATTCCGCACAACAACAGCAATACGAACAGCATGACTGTTCCGTAGCGGCGGATAATACTGCGGAAATCCGGAAGCCGCAGGCTGTGAGGCGAGCGGCTCCGGACCGGTTTTCTAAAAGTGAATACAAAGCCTTTCATCCAAACATTCCTTTCTTTGCTTGTCCGTTACAGCTTATGCGGGATGTTGGACTTTTATGCTGATAATAATTATCTGCCCAGTTCTTCTGCGCGGTTCGTGCAGGCTTTCATCGCCTCGGTCAGTGCTTCGGTAAAGCCGCGGCTGCGCAATTGCTCCAACGCGGCGATGGTTGTACCTCCCTTGGAGCTGACTTTTTCAATCAGCTGATCGGCGGAGTCACCGCTGTCACGCAGCATTGCGGCAGAGCCTTCCAACGTTGCGCAAATCAGGTTCATTGCCGCGTCACGGTCAATGCCGACTGATTCGGCATAATCCGCAACCGTCTTGGCAAACAGATAGATATAAGCCGGGCTGCTGCCGTTGACGGCGATTATCTCATTCATGTGGTCTTCGGTGATATACTCGCACACACCGCTGCCGGAAAACATCTGATAGACAATTTCTTTATTCTCTGCCGAGACGTTCTCAGAAGGACACAGCGCGGTGGCTCCCTTTTTGAGAAGCAGCGGCGTATTGGGCATGACCCGGACAACCGGACAAGCCATGCCGACTGCCTTCTGCACGTAGGCAATGGAGATACCTGCCGCGATAGAAACCAGCGTTTTGTCCATTGTGACAGACGGACGCAAACCCTCAAGCACCTCCGCATAATTCTGCGGCTTTACCGCCAGAACAATGATATCACTCTGTTCCGCGGTCTTGGCGCCGGTATCGCATACCGTTGCGCCGAGCTCACGCATAATGATGCATTTTTCCTCACTGACGTCAAACACGCGGATATTGTCAGCGTTGCCGTTCTGCGCAACAAGCCCCTTAATGATGGCGGTCGCCATATTGCCGGCTCCGATAAAACCGATTGTTTTCATTTTCTATTACCTTCCTTGTATTATAGAGTAGTAGTTATTAAAGTCCCTCTCCAAGGACTGTATGCTAT